>NZ_JACVVH010000050.1:0-36665 GCF_016647865.1 Pseudomonas sp. S60
CCTCCTGAAGTCGCGAAGATCAAGATCAAGATCAAGATCAAGATCAAGATCTACAGCAACATCAACAGCGAGTTGGAATGAATATAGTGCGGCGTATCTGAGTGGGCGCTGGTTGGGCTTGGCTGAAGTGCGCGAAAGTTTGAATAGGGTGATTTGCGAATTAAGTCAGTCGAGCCCAGGAATACCGAAAACAGCGCAGGCCGCATACATCGCTGACACCTGTGCGCAGAGACGGTTGACACATCAGCCCCGAATCATCCCTTGTCCCGGGCATGCGCCGCCAATCGCTCCAGCGCGGCGCGCAACTTAGGGTCTGTGATGCCTTGCGCCGTGTCACGCAGGCTCTCGGCCGCGCTGGGCGACAACTCCGTCAGGTTGCTCCCGCGTTTGGCCGGCACCAACGGCGGCTGCACTTTGTACAGGATGCGCCTGAGGTTGCCGAACGCCTCCATGGCCTGCAACGCCGCCACCAGACGCTTCTGCTGGTAGCGCAGGCGAGTCGCCCAATGGCCATCGGTCACCACCAGCAGCAACGTGCCGTCACGCCACGACGCCACATGGCAGTGCTCGCGCGCAGCCGGCTGCAGTTGGCTTTCCAGCAAACGCTGCAGATGCTCCAGGCGTTCGGCCTGGTTCAACAGCAGGCGCAGCGGGCGCACCTGGCGCAGCAGGGCGGACGGCAGCTGGGCAGAGGAAGGTTTGAAGGCCATGGGGGTACGCATGAGGTTACAAGATCGGCAGTTTAGCACCTCTGTGATCGCTGACGGCCTTTTCGCAAGCCTCCCCGTGACCACTCAGGCTTGTGCTTTCATGATGCAAATCAAGCTTTTGCCACACGCTGCCTGAACGTTTCATCACGGCAAACCTTGAACTCAGGGAAAATGGCCCAATCTAAGACACGCCCCTGCCAAAGCGCTGTGCCAGCATCGTGGAATCCACCACTTTCCTCACCATCGTTTCCGGGTAGAATGCTCGTTCGCATGCGGCCTCAGGGCTGCACGGGCGACTCACGGGGCCGCCCTCCATCCCTACGTGTGGAAGATCCTGCCGATATGTTTGCGCCTTTGTTAAAGAAACTTTTTGGAAGCAAGAACGAGCGTGAAGTCAAACGCATGCTCAAGACGGTGAGTATCGTCAATGCCTTCGAAGAGAAGATGGTGGCCCTCTCCGACGAGCAACTGCGGGGCAAGACCGCAGAGTTCAAGGAGCGCCTGGCCAAAGGCGAGACACTGGACCAACTGCTGCCCGAAGCCTTCGCCGTGGCCCGTGAGGCTGGCAAGCGCGTGATGGGCATGCGCCACTTCGACGTGCAGCTGATCGGCGGCATGACCCTGCACGAGGGCATGATCGCAGAAATGCGCACCGGTGAAGGCAAGACCTTGGTCGGTACCCTGGCCGTCTACCTCAATGCCCTGTCCGGCAAAGGCGTACACGTGGTCACCGTCAACGACTACCTTGCCCGCCGTGACGCCAACTGGATGCGCCCGCTGTACGAATTCCTCGGCCTCTCGGTCGGTATCGTCTCGGCCTTCCAGCCGCCTGAAGAAAAGCGCGCCGCTTATGCCGCCGACATCACCTACGGCACCAACAACGAATTCGGTTTCGACTACCTGCGCGACAACATGGCGTTCAGCCAGGACGAGAAGTTCCAGCGTGAGCTGAACTTCGCCGTGATCGACGAAGTGGACTCCATCCTCATCGACGAAGCGCGTACCCCGCTGATCATCTCTGGCCAGGCCGAAGACAGCTCGAAGCTGTACATCGAGATCAACCGCCTGATCCCGCGCCTGACCCAGCACATTGAAGAAGTGGAAGGCCAGGTCACCCAGGAAGGTCACTTCTCCATCGACGAGAAGAGCCGCCAGGTCGAGCTGAACGAAGCCGGTCACCAGTTCATCGAAGAAATGCTCACCCAGTCCGGCATGCTGGCCGAGGGCGAGAGCCTGTACTCGGCGCACAACCTGGGGTTGCTGACCCACGTGTACGCCGGCCTGCGTGCGCACAAGCTGTTCCACCGCAACGTCGAGTACATTGTCCAGGACGGCCAGGTCCTGCTGATCGACGAACACACCGGCCGCACCATGCCGGGCCGTCGCTTGTCCGAGGGCCTGCACCAGGCCATCGAGGCCAAGGAAAACCTCAACATCCAGGCAGAGAGCCAGACCCTGGCCTCCACCACCTTCCAGAACTACTTCCGCCTGTACACCAAGCTGTCCGGCATGACCGGTACCGCCGATACCGAGGCGTTCGAGTTCGCGCAAATCTATGCCCTGAACGTGATGGTCATCCCGCCGAACAAGCCGCTGGCGCGTAAGGACCACAACGACCTGGTGTACCTGACCGCAGACGAGAAATACGCCGCGATCATCGCCGACATCAAGGAAAGCATGAAGCTGGGCCGGCCGGTGCTGGTGGGTACTGCCACCATCGAGACCTCCGAGCACATGTCCAACCTTCTGCAGAAGGAAGGCATCGACCACAAGGTGCTCAACGCCAAGTACCACGAGAAGGAAGCCGAGATCATTGCCCAGGCCGGTGCGCCAGGCGCCCTGACCATCGCCACCAACATGGCCGGCCGTGGTACCGACATCCTGCTGGGCGGCAACTGGGAAGCCGAAGTGGCTGCGCTGGACAGCCCCACCGCCGAGCAGATCGCCCAGATCAAGGCCGACTGGCAGAAGCGCCACCAGCAGGTGATCGAGTCGGGTGGCCTGCATGTCATCGCCTCCGAGCGCCATGAATCGCGCCGTATCGACAACCAGCTGCGTGGCCGTTCGGGCCGTCAGGGTGACCCGGGCTCCAGCCGCTTCTACCTGTCGCTCGAAGACAGCCTGATGCGCATCTTTGCCTCCGACCGGGTGAAGAACTTCATGAAGGCGCTGGGCATGCAGTCTGGCGAGGCCATCGAACACCGCATGGTCACCAACGCCATCGAGAAGGCCCAGCGCAAGGTAGAAGGGCGCAACTTCGACATCCGTAAACAGCTGCTCGAATACGACGACGTGGCCAACGAACAGCGCAAGGTGATCTACCACATGCGCAACAGCCTGCTGGCGGCCGAGAACGTGGGCGACACCATCGTCGAATTCCGCAAGGAAGTGCTGGACGCTACCATCAGCCAGCATATCCCGCCGCAATCGCTGCCCGAGCAGTGGGACGTGGCTGGCCTGGAGGCGTCGCTTGCCAGTGATTTCGCCATGAAGCTGCCTATCCAGCAGTGGCTCGACGAGGATGACCACCTCTACGAAGAAACCCTGCGCGAGAAGTTGCTCAACGAGATCACCACCGCCTACACCGAGAAGGAAGACCAGGCGGGTATCGACGCACTGCGTACCTTCGAGAAGCAGATTCTGCTGCGTGTGCTGGACGACCTGTGGAAGGACCACCTGTCCACCATGGACCACCTGCGCCACGGTATCCACCTGCGTGGCTATGCCCAGAAAAACCCCAAGCAGGAGTACAAGCGCGAGTCGTTCACCCTGTTCCAGGAACTGCTCGAGTCGATCAAGCGCGACGCCATCCGTGTGCTGTCGCACGTTCAGGTTCGCCGCGAAGACCCGGAAGAAGAAGAGGCGCGCCTGCGTCGCGATGCCGAAGAACTGGCCAGCCGCATGCAGTTCGAACATGCACCGGCGCCAGGCCTGGAAAGCGAGCAACTGAGCGAGGAGGGTGCTGAAGTGGCCGTGGCCACTGCCCCTGTGCGCAATGACCAGAAGCTGGGCCGCAACGAGCCATGCTGGTGTGGCTCGGGCAAGAAGTTCAAGCACTGCCACGGCCAGATCGAGTGACCTGACCGGTTCGCTGCAGGCTGAAACATCCGGGGGGCCGCTTTGCGGCCCTCTCGCAACACAAGGCCGCTTCTACAGGAACCGCGACAATCCTGTAGCAGCGGCCTCGTCTTTCGATATCAACTCTATTGTCTAGGAGCGCTCTAATGGCTGTTGGTCTTGGTCCTCTGCCCACCCTGCACCCGGTTCCGGGTTTTGAACTCGGTATCGCTTCTGCCGGCATCAAGCGCCCAGGGCGCAAGGATGTGGTGGTCATGCGCTGCGCCGAAGGCTCCAGCGTAGCGGGCGTGTTCACCCTCAACGCGTTCTGCGCGGCCCCGGTGATCCTGTCCAAGCAACGCGTGCAGGGTACCGTGCGCTACCTGTTGACCAACACCGGCAATGCCAACGCCGGCACCGGTTCGCCTGGCCTTGCCGCCGCCGAACGTACCTGCGCCAAGCTGGCCGAGCTGGCGGGTGTGCCGGCCGAGTCGGTGCTGCCATTCTCGACCGGTGTAATCGGTGAGCCGCTGCCGGTAGAGAAGATCGAAGGCGCCTTGCAGGCTGCCCTGGACAACCTGTCGGAAAACAACTGGGCCGACGCCGCCACGGGCATCATGACCACCGACACCCTGCCGAAGGGCGCCAGCCGCCAGTTCCAGCACGAAGGCGTCACCGTCACCGTGACCGGCATCAGCAAGGGTGCAGGCATGATCCGCCCGAACATGGCGACCATGCTTGGCTACATCGCCACCGATGCCAACGTGGCACCGGCAGTGCTCAAGGACCTGATGCTGGATGGCGCCAACAAGTCGTTCAACCGCATCACCATCGATGGCGACACCTCGACCAACGACTGCTGCATGCTGGTTGCCACTGGCAAGGCCAACCTGCCGGAAGTGACCGAAGCCAGCGGTGCACTGTTCGAAGCGCTGAAGAAGGCAGTGTTCGAGGTGTGCATGGAAGTGGCCCAGGCCATTGTGCGTGACGGCGAGGGTGCCACCAAGTTCGTGACCGTGCAGGTGAATGGCGGCGGCAACCACCAGGAGTGCCTCGACGTCGGTTACGCGGTGGCCCACTCGCCGCTGATCAAGACTGCGTTGTTCGCCTCTGACCCGAACTGGGGCCGTATCCTCGCCGCCGTTGGCCGTGCCGGTGTGCCGGAGCTGGATGTCAGCCTGATCGATGTCTACCTGGACAGCGTGTGTATCGCCAGTCAGGGGTGCCGTAGCCCGAGCTACACCGAAGACCAGGGTGCCAAGGTGATGGCTCAGGAAGAAATCACCATCCGCATCGAACTGGGCCGTGGCCAGTGCAATGAAACCATCTGGACCACCGACCTCTCCCACGAGTACGTGAAGATCAACGCCGAGTACCGTACCTGATACAGCCGGGGCTGCCTGCCAGCCCCGCCATTTCAACGCCAAAAGGAGCCGAACCATGGGCTTTCTTCAACACAGCGTGCCAGCCTTGAACCCGGTGGAGCGTAAGCGGTGAAACGGATTCATGTTGTAGCCGCCGTGGTCCGCGGCCTGGATGGTCGCATCCTGATTGCACGCCGCGCCGACACCCAGCACCAAGGTGGCCTTTGGGAGTTTCCGGGTGGCAAGGTGGAGGCGGGTGAAAGCGTCGAGGCGGCGTTGGCCCGCGAGCTCAACGAAGAGCTGGGCATTCGGGTGACGCGTTCGCGCCCCCTGATCAAGGTCAGCCACGACTACCCCGACAAACACGTGCTGCTGGAGGTTCGCGAAGTCGATGCGTTCGAGGGCGAACCCCATGGCGCCGAGGGCCAGCCGCTGGCCTGGGTGGCACCGCGCGACCTGGCCCAGTACGACTTCCCGCAAGCCAACAGGCCCATTGTTGCCGCTGCACGCCTGCCTGACCAGTACTTGATCACCCCCGATGAGCTGGAAGTCCCGCAACTGCTCAAGGGCATCCAGAAAGCGGTGGCCGGTGGCCTGCGCCTGATCCAGTTGCGTGCACCGGACATGTACGACCCCAAGTACCGTGATGTGGCGGTGGATGCGGTCGGGCTGTGCGCCGGCAAGGCGCAGTTGATGCTCAAAGGCCCGCTGGAATGGCTGGGCGACTTCCCTGCGGCGGGCTGGCACCTGACGGCGGCGCAGCTGCGCAAATATGCGCCCAAGGGCCGGCCGTTCCCCACCGACCGGTGGCTGGCAGCGTCCTGCCACGACGCCGAAGAGCTGGCCCTGGCACAACAGATGGGGGTCGACTTTGTCACGTTGTCCCCTGTACAGGCCACCCAGACCCACCCGGACGCTGCACCGCTGGGCTGGGAAGAGGCGCAGCGGCTGATCGCGGCGTGCCCGCTGCCGGTGTACCTGCTCGGCGGCGTAGGGCCGGGTGAGCGTGAGCAGGCCTGGCAAGCCGGGGCTCAGGGGGTAGCCGGCATACGCGCGTTCTGGCCTGTGGCCTGAACGGCGGCCCCCTGGTGTCAGCCTGCTGGCTTCTCGGCAGGCTGCCACAACACTTCGGCGACCCCCTGCCTGCGGCCAATGATTCGCGCTGCGACGAACAACAGGTCTGAAAGGCGGTTGATGTAGGCCAGCCCTACACCCTCCAGAGGCTCTACGGCATTCAAGTGCTGGCAACGGCGCTCGGCACTGCGTGCCAGGCTGCGACACACATGTGCCTGCGCCACCAACGCCGAACCACTGGGCAAAATGAAGTTCTTCAACGGCCCCAGCTCTTCGTTCCAGGCATCGATGGCGGCCTCCAGGCGCAGCACTTCAGCCTGCGTCAGTGCCTGGTAGCTGGGCATCGCCAGCTCCCCACCCAGGTCGAACAGGCGATGCTGGCAGGGCGCCAGAACGCTGCTCACCTCATCCATCCCCAGCTCGGCCAGGCCTGCGAGCAGTACCCCCAGCTGGCTGTTGAGGCTGTCCACTTCGCCGATGGCTTCGATGCGCGGGTGGTCCTTGGGCACCCGTCGGCCGTCCCCAAGGCCGGTTTCGCCCTTGTCGCCGGTACGTGTGTAGATCTTCGACAGGCGGTAGCCCATGTCATTGCTCCGTGATGGCCGGCACGGGTGCCGGTTGGCCGAGGGGCAGGCGCAGGGTGAAACAGGTGCCCTGGCCGGGCGTGGAGTGCACCTCCATCTGCCCCTTGTGGTTGTTGGTGATGATGAAATACGACACCGACAGGCCCAGGCCAGTGCCCTGGCCGATTTCCTTCGTGGTGAAGAACGGCTCGAACGTGCGCTTGCGCACCGCCTCGGGCATGCCAACACCGTTGTCCTCCACCTGGATTTCTGCCCAGGGCGGCGCCAGCCGTGTGCGCAGGGTTATGCGCCCTGGCTCGCTGGGCTGCGGGCGCAGGTGGATGGCCTGGGCGGCGTTCTTCAGCAGGTTGAGCAGCACCTGCTCCAGCTCGTTGGCAGTGCAGGGCACCGGGCCGAGCGCCGGGTCGAACTGGCGCACGATGGCCTGGCCTTTGAAGTCGAAACCGATGGCCAGGTCGAAGTCGTTGCCGGCAATGTCCACCGCCTGGTCGATCAACGCTGGCAGGTCGCAGGGCGCCAGTTCGCGGTTGCTGCGGCGGCTGAAACTCAGCATGTGGGTGACGATTTTTGCAGCCCGCGCACCGGCCTGCTGAATGCCATCGAGCAGTTGCGGCACTTCGCGGCTTTGTAGGTAGCGGTTGACCGTGGTCAGGTCGATGCCCAGTTCCTGCGCCTGTTCCAGGTTGCGCGGCAGCTCGGGCGACAGGCGCCGGCGGATGTTTTGCACGTTGTGCAGGATGGCGCCCAGGGGGTTGTTGATCTCGTGGGCCATGCCCGCGGCCAGGCCGCCGACCGAGAGCATCTTCTCCGACTGCACCATCATTTCTTCCAGCGACAGGCGCTGGGTGATGTCATCGATACGGATGACCACTCCGCGGCCACCGCCCCCGGTCAGTGGGTAGAAGGTGAGGGCATAGTGGCGCGGTTCATCGCCTTTTTGCCAGGTGACACGCTCGATCTTTGCCACACGGTGTTTTTCGACGGTTTCCTTGAGTTGCGGCAAAAACGGCTTGAGCGGCGCGAAGGCGATGAACACCGCCTGGTTCAGCGCCTCATCCAGGCGGGTGCCGGAAAGCGCGGTGGCTTCCTGGTTCCACTGGGTCACGTACAGCTGTTCGTCCAGGGCAATCAGTGCCGAGGGCATGGAGTCGATGATGCTGTTCAGGTAGTTCTGAAAGCCTGTGAGCTTTTTCTCGATCTTGCTGCGTACCTGAACTTCCAGTTCCAGCTTGCGGTTGGTGTGCCGGGTTTCCTCGGCCAGCCCCTGGGCCTGGTCGTAGGCATCCTGGAATTCGTCGCGGGCACGCTTGAGCTGCTGCTCGCGGGCCTCGATGCGCGAGAGCATGGTGTTGAAGGCGTCGGCCAGGCTGCCGATCTCGTCGTCGTTGCCTCGCCGGGCGCGCAGGGCATAGCTTTCTTCGCGGGTAACCTGGCGGCTGAGTTCTTCCAACTGGTTGATCGGTTGGGTGATCAGCCGTTTGATCTGCCGGGCGATCACGATCCACAGCAGAATGCTGAACACCAGAATGGCCAGGCTGGCACTGAGCGTGCCGGTGTAGAAGGCCATCGGCAGCTCGCTGCTGGCCACCAGCAACAGGTGCGCCGGGGGGCGGGCTTCGCGTGGCATGCGGATCAGCTGGGTGCTGCGAAACTCCATCAGGCGCCAGCCGTCGATGTTGCGAAAGCGTTTGGGCAGCGTCATTGGCTCGCCATGTTGCAGCTGCGCCAGCATGCGCCCGTCACTGCCGTAGATGGCGGCGGCGCGCAGCGGTGTGTAGCTGTCCAGCTCCTTGAGCAGGGCGTTGGCCGATTCGCTGTCGTCCCCTGCCTGGGCCGCGAGCTGTGGGTTGGACACCAGCCGGCCAATGGTCTGCAGCGCCTGCGGGGCCATGCTCTCTTGAGTGATCCAGTAGGCCGCACTGATGAAGGTGAGGTTGGCCACCAGCAGGATGGTTACCAGCAAGACCAGCAGGGCCGCCAGCAGCTTCTGCCCGACGGGCAGGTTTTCCAGACGTTGGCGCAAGGTCATGGGGCAGGCGGTATCCGTGTCAGGTTGAGGGGCTGGGTCAATTGCAGGGCAGGCCCCGCGCACGCAAGTTATCGACCAGGCGCTGTTGCAGGTGTTCCAGCAGGGGCAAGGCCAGGCCGTGCCGGCTGGCTGCACGGCACGCGTGGCCGAGCAGGTAGTGCACCTCGGTTCGCCGCCCAGCTTGCACGTCCTGGTACATCGAAGAGTAGTTGGCGGCAGTGGCCAGGATCACGCGCTGCACGTCTTCGCCAAGCCCAAGCGCCGCCTGGGGCTGCCCGCAACGGTGCAGCAACTGCTGCAGTTCGGTACACAGTGCATCCACTTCCTCCAGGTGCCCCAACAGGCCGCCGTTATTGCAACCGTACAGCACCGTCAGCGGGTTGATGGCGCAGTTCAGCGCCAGTTTGCGCCACAAGCGGGGGAGGATGTCCGGTGTCCATTCGGCCGGGATGCCCGCCCGCTGTACGTCCTCGAACCACGTTGCAGGCATCGGGTTGCCTGGGTCTCCCAGCCAGTTGAACCCCTGCCCGGCGAAGCGCACCTGCCAGTCCTTTTCGCGGAAGGCGCCTTCGGTGCTGGAGGCGGAAATACAGCGCGCGTGGGGCACCTGCTCGGCAACCTCGTCCTGGCTACCCAGGCCGTTCTGCAGCAACACCACGTCAGCGCCTGGGGCCAGGCGCGCCGCGACGCTGGCCACGGCCGACGCAGCGTCGTAAGCCTTGCAGGCTACCAGCAGGCGGTGGATGGGGCCTGCTGCGTCTGCGGTTTCGCCCGGTATGGCATAACACCTGGTCTGGTCCTGCTCCGCCAGGGTGAGCCCGCCGGCCAGCTGGTAACTGCGCAGACGTTGACCATCACGCAAGACCAGGCGCACGGCAGTGCCAGCCCGCGCCAACCGGCAAGCCCACAGGCTACCCAGGCTGCCTGCGCCGAGAATGTGCCAGGTGCTGCTCATATGCGTTTCGCAACCCGTTATAATGAGCCCGCATTTTAACCATCAAACCCAGCGCGCTCCATCTTCAGCCCGAGCGCGCTTTTATTTCTGGGAGAACAACCATGCCTTCGTTCGACGTGGTATCGGAACTGGACAAGCACGAAGTGCAGAACGCGGTCGACAATGCCATCAAGGAACTGGACCGCCGTTACGACCTCAAGGGCAAGGGCAGCTTCGAGTTCAAGGACAAGGAGCAGACCGTCATGCTCACTGCCGAAGAAGAGTTCCAGCTGGAGGCCATGCTTGAAATCCTGCGCCTGGCCCTGGTCAAGCGCAAGATCGACGTGAAGTGCCTGGAAGCCAAAGACCCCTACCCATCGGGCAAGGAAAAGAAGCAGGAAGCCAAGTTCCGCGAAGGCATCGACAAGGACCTGGCGAAGAAGATCGTGGCCACCATCAAGGATGGCAAGCTCAAGGTCCAGGCTTCCATCCAGGGTGAGCAAGTACGCGTCACCGGCAAGAAGCGTGACGACCTGCAGGAGGCCATTGCCCTGTTGCGTACCAAGGAATTCGACATGCCGCTGCAGTTCAACAACTTCCGCGACTGACTTCCCTTGCTGGAACCCCTGGCCGGTTGTGGCTGTCCATGGGGGCCGGGGCCGCTGAAAGGCTGGCGGCCCGGTGTATTGTGCAATCGCCGCTCGGCGTCAGGAGATGACTATGGATTTGAACGCTGAGGTCGATCAGCTCGTCCGCCAAACCGCCACCTGGATCCCGATGGTCATGGAGTACGGCAGCCGCCTGTTGTTGGCGCTGGTGACCCTGGCCATTGGCTGGTGGGTTACCAACAAGGTCAGCGACCGGCTGGCCAAGCTCGTGGGCCTGCGGGTACACGACCCGGCACTGCAGAACTTCATTCGCACCTTGGCCAACATCGTGCTGAAGATCCTGCTGGCCATCAGCGTGGCGTCGATGATTGGCATCGAAACCACCTCGTTCGTCGCTGCCATCGGTGGTGCCACCCTGGCCATCGGCCTTGCGCTACAGGGCAGCCTGGCGAACTTTGCCGGTGGCGTGCTGATTCTGCTGTTCCGCCCGTTCCGCATCGGCGACTGGATCGAGGCGCAGGGGGTGAGCGGTACCGTGGACAGCATCCAGATCTTCCACACCGTGCTGCGTACCGGTGACAACAAGACCGTGATCCTGCCCAACGGCACCCTGTCCAACGGCATCATCACCAATACCAACCGCCAGCCGACGCGCAAGGTGGTGTTCGACGTTGGCGTGGACTACGAGGCCGATTTGCAGAAGGCTCGCAATGTGCTGCTGGAGCTGGCCCAGGACCCGCGCGTGCTGGCCGACCCCGCACCCGTGGCTGTGGTATCCACCCTGGGTGACAGCTCCATCACCGTGTCGCTGCGCCTGTGGACCAAGACCTCGGACTACTGGGACGTGATTTTCATGCTCAACGAGCAGGCCCGTGATCGCCTCAAGGCCGAGGGCATCGACATTCCGTTCCCGCAACGGGTCATCCGCGTGGTGCAGGAAACGGCTGCGCAGTAACCCGGCATCAAGGGTGGGGCGCGCAATGGCCCCACCCTTTACACTTGTTCACAGCAACATACGGGTATTTCTGGCATATAGCCTGACCCTTCCTGCCTAACCCGATGCGCCATCATGAAGCCACTGCTCTATATAACCCCCCTGCGTGCCCTGTTGTTCGGCCTGACGCTGGCCCTGTTCGAGTTGCTGACGTACCTGGCTAGTGACGCCGTGATGCCGGCCATGCCGGTGGTGGTGGGCGAACTGAACGCCAGCCCTGAATACATTCCCCATGCCCTTAACCTGTACCTGCTGGGTGGGGTGGTGCTGCAATGGCTGATCGGCCCGCTGGCCGACCGCTATGGGCGCAGGCCGTTGCTGCTGGTTGGCTGTGCGTTCTTTGGCCTGGCCTGCCTGGGTACGTTCTGGGTGCATGACATCGGCCTGTTCAACCTGCTGCGGTTGCTGCAGGGCATTGGCCTTGGCTTTGTGGTGACGGTCAGTTACCCCGCGCTGAACGAGGCTTTCAGTGAGGCGGATGCGGTGCGCATGATGGCCTTGCTGGCCAACATCGCCTTGCTGTCACCGCTGCTTGGGCCTCTGGTGGGCACGCTGATGTTGCAGTGGCTGGACTGGCGCTGGCTGTTCGTGGCATTCGCCGTCGGTGCGGTGGTGGCGTGGTTGCTGCTGTATCGCCTGATGCCGGAAACCCTCGGGGTGGAGCGCCGCGACGGCTCGCGATTGGCGTTTACCCCCATTCACCTGTTGCCCCTGCTGGCAGGCTACGGCCAGTTGCTGGCCAACCGCCGCTTTGTTGCTGGCAGTGCTGCGCTGGGCCTGGTCGGCCTGCCGCTGATCGGCTGGATCGGGCTGTCCCCGGTGCTGCTGATTCATGACGAGGGGCTGAGCACCCTGGCCTATGCGCTGTGGCAGTTGCCGGTGTTCGGTGGGCTGATTGCTGGCAACCTGATCATCAACCACATCGCTGATCGCTACCCGTTGCCTGCGCTGGTGCGCGGGGCGCTATGGCCGTACCTGGCGGGGTTGGGCCTGATGGTGCTGGCGACCTGGTACTGGCCGAGCGTGCCGAGCGTGGTGGCGGGGATGTCGTTGTATGCCCTGGGGTTGGGCGTGGCGAACGCGGTGCTGTACCGCATGACGTTGTTTTCCAGCGTGCAGAGCAAGGGGCTGGTATCGGCCATGCTGGGCATGATCACCATTGCCTTGCTGGGGCTGGGTGGCGCTGTGTTGGCAATGATCGGAGCGGGTGCCAGCCTGCTGCATTTTGCCGTGGCGGCCGGCGTAGCAGGGGGCCTGGCACTGTGGCCGCTCTGGTGGGTGATCGGGCGCGATTGAAACCACCCGATCTCACAGGCGAAAAACCCTCGAGGCGGGCACCTGCATGCCCTCACTGCTCGGCTGGCTGTTTACCGCGGGCACTGTCCTGACGCCACTGCAGGGCGATCAGGATCAGGGTGGGTACTCCCAGCAGTGCGGTGATCAGGAAGAAATCGTGGTAGCCGAACTTCTCCACCATCACCCCTGAATAACCGCCGATCAACCGCGGCAACAGCAGCATGATCGAGCTGAGCAGCGCGTACTGCGTGGCGGAGAATTTCAGGTTGGTCAGGCTGGACAGGTAGGCGACGAAGGCCGATGTGGCCATGCCGGAACTGAAGTTGTCCAGCGAGATGGTCACCACCAGCATTTCGAGGTTGGGGCCCATGTCTGCCAGCATCACGAACAGGATATTGGTCGCCGCCGAGGCCACCCCACCGATGAACAGGATCGGCATGATGCCGAAGCGCACGATCAGCAACCCGCCAACACCCGCACCCACCAGCGTCATGATCAGGCCGAAGATCTTGCTGACGCTCGCGATCTGGTCCTTGGTGAAGCCCATGTCGATGTAGAACACGTTGGCCATCACACCCATGACCGTGTCCGACATGCGGTACGTGGCGATCAGCCCCAACAGCAGCAGTGCCTGCCAGCGGTAGCGGGTGATGAAGTCGTTGACCGGGGTGAGCACAGGCGCAAGGCCTCGACGCCCCAGGCTCGACAGGCAGGCCCAGCTCAGCAGCACGTACAGGATCAGGCGCAGGAATGCCCGGTCTTCGAGCAGCAGGTCGAGCGGGCTGGTTTCGCCCGATATCACGCTTGACCAGCCGGTATTGAACATCTGCGTGAAACTGGCCGGCACCGACACCAGCAGGATGATCAGTACGAACACCGATGCCAGCTGGTGAGCCAGGCCGTAGCGCGCCGCCGACAGTTGGGTACGCATGGGCACAGGCGGCTCACGCATGACCAGCGTGGTGAACAGGGCCGGCAGCATCATGACTGCAAACATCACGTAGGTGCCCGCCCAGGCTTTGTGCAGGTAGCTGAACCCGGTGGAGCCGAACCACTCGGCAAAAAACAGGGCGCCGGCCGTGGCAAGCAAGGCCGCTACGCGGTAGCCGGCCATGTAGCTGGCCGCCAGGGCTGCCTGGCGTTGGTCATCAGCGATTTCCAGGCGATAGGCATCCACGGCAATGTCCTGGGTGGCAGATGCAAATGCCACCAGCACCGCCAGCGCGATCAGCCACGACAGGTGCTGCTGTGGGTCGCACAGGCTCATGCCAACCAGCCCGATCACCACCAGTATCTGTGACAGCAGCAACCATGAGCGACGGCGGCCCAAGCCACCTAGCAGTGGCAGGCGCCATTGGTCGAGCAAGGGCGACCACACCCATTTGAAGGCGTAGGCCAGGCCGATCAGGCTGGCGTAACCAATGGTCTCCCGGGCCACGCCCGCTTCGCGCAGCCATACCGAAAGAGTCGAGAAAACCAGCATGTAAGGCAGGCCGGCAGCAAAGCCGAGCAGCAAAAGCACCAGGGTTGACGGGCTGGCATAGGCAGCGAGCGCAGCGCGCCAGGTTTTACGGGGCATGGACCAACATCTGCCTCAAGTTTTCCAGAACAAAGCGCGCACTCTAACCGCTGTGCTCCATCGGGCGCCAGCCATGGCGCGTCATATCCACACGATTGTTGGCCACATTCACGCCCTCGGCACGCAGCCTGGCGCGCTGTTCATCCCCCGAAGGCGTACCGGACGCCAGGCTAAGGCGCCCGCCTGCGGCCAGTACACGATGCCAGGGCAGGCGTGTGCCCTCGGGCAACTGCGACAGTGTGCGGCCCACCCAGCGCGCCGCGCGCCCCAGGCCAGCCAGCTCGGCCAACTGGCCGTAGCTCACCACCTTGCCCGGTGGCACTTGGCCCAGCACTGAATAGAGTGCCGTTCGTCGGTGTTCTGCAGTTTCAGTCATAAGTGCAGGGCTATCAGACATCGCGCCTTCTCTGGGCTGTAGATGAAACCGGACCGGCGGCATTACAAATGAGAGTGGAACTCAATGGCAAGCGTCGGGTCTGTCCTTGCTCCGGCCGGCGGTATCTGGATAATGCCCGGCTTTTCTCGCCAAATCGAACCCGTAGCCCGCTTATGTCTCTTAGATCCCTGTTGCCCTTGCTCGCCGCCTCACTTTGCGCCTCGCCCGCGTTGGCCGATACCGTCTGGATGAAGAACGGTGACCGCTTGAGCGGCAAGATCAAAGTCTTCGATGGCGGCAAGTTGCTGCTCGAAACGCCTTACGGCGGCGCCATCGCCCTGGACTGGAAGCAGGTAAAAACCCTGGAAAGCGACCAGGAACTGCTGGTCAAACAGGACGCCTACACCGGTGAGAAGGCCAAGTCACTCAAGGCCGCCGAGCCTGGCATGGTGACCCTGGCCAATGGCGAGGCCCCGAAAACGGTGGAGCTTGCCAGTATCGAGCAGATCATGAAGCCCAAGCCGGTGGTCGAGGACCTGGTCTGGAAGGGTAACGTCGACGTCGCGCTGGATTACAAGCGCGCCGAGAACGATACCGATGATTATGACGTCGGCTTCAAGACCACTGCCCGCCACGGTCGCTGGCGGCATACTGCCGAAGGCGAGTACAACCGTGAGACCAAGGATGACGTTACCACCACGGACAACTGGAGCGCCGAATACGCGCTGGACCGTTTCCTGACCGAGAAATGGTTCTGGCAAGGGCGCCTGGAATACAAGCGTGACCATGTCGAAGACCTGGCCCGCCAGCGCACCGTGGGTACCGGCCCGGGTTATCAGTTCTGGGACGACGAACTGGGGGCCTTCTCGCTGGGCTCGCTGCTCAACCGCACCGATTACGAGTACCAGGACGGCGGCAAGGACAATTTCTATTCGGCTGCGATGAAGTGGGATTACACCCGCTACCTGATTGGCAAGAAAGTGCAGTTCTTCACCAATGGCGAGCTGGCCAAACCCCTGGGCAATGTGGCCGACTACTCGCTGGATGCCGAGATGGGCCTGCGCTACAAGGTTACCGAATGGGCATCGCTCAACCTCAAGGCTGAAAAAGACATCATCACCGGCACCCGCGACAGCGACCTGGACAAGACCCGCTACACCGCAGGCTTTGGCGTTACCTGGTAAAGCGCCGTACGCTGCAAGCCTGAAGGGAAGGGGCCATGCGATGGCCCCTTTTTCTTGCTGCACGAAGCTTGTAGCGTGTAAGGCTTCAACCCTGAGGAGTTAGCCGTGAGCCAGAATGCCATCCGTCCCGCCCGGGAATTGCTGCTCAAGGAATACCGTGGCGTGTTGTCGACCCATTCCAAGTCGATGCCCGGTTACCCCTTCGGCTCGGTGGTGCCCTATTGCCTGGACGTCCAGGGCAACCCCCTGATTCTGATCAGCCGCATCGCACAGCACACCCACAACTTGCAGAAAGATCCCAAGTGCTCGTTGCTGGTAGGTGAGCGTGAGGCGCAAGACGTGCAGGCGGTTGGGCGCCTGACGGTAATGGCCCAGGCCCACAAGCTGCTCGACCAGGCTGCTATCGACGCCGCCGCCCAGCGCTACTACCGCTACTTCCCGGATGCGGCCGATTACCACAGCGCCCATGACTTCGACTTCTGGACCCTGGTGCCGGTACGGCACCGCTATATCGGCGGCTTCGGCGCCATCCACTGGCTCGACCAGGTAACCCTCGCCAACCCGTTTGTCGGCCAGGCCGAGGCGGGCATGGTCGCGCACATGAACAGTGACCATGCCAACGCCCTTGCGCATTACGTGCAGCTTGCCGGTTTGCCCAACCATGCCCCGGTCTCCTTGGCCGGTGTGGACAGCGAAGGCATGCACTTGCGCATCGGCCAGGCGGTTTACTGGCTGCCATTCCCGAGTATTTGCAATACGCCGACACAAGTGCGCGAGGCCTTGGTTTTGCTGGCCCGCGCCGACCAATGGCCAATCGCCTGCGATGCGCCTGCTTGAAAAACGGAGCACACGCATCCATCTGTTGGTCTTACTGGAAGGGTGTCTTCCGACGAGGAATGCTTTGATGCGTGTTTTTCTATTGCTGCTGCTTCTGTTCCCGGTGCTGGAGCTGTTCGTTTTCGTGAAAGTCAGCGCTGCCATCGGCTTTTTCCCGGCCTTGCTGCTGATCATCGCCGGTTCCGCCCTGGGCGTACTGGTGATGCGCGTGGCCGGCTTGGCCACGGCGTTGCGTGCCCGTGAGAGCCTGCAGCGTGGCGAGTTGCCAGCCGAGGACATGTTCCAGGGCATGATGCTGGCGGTGGGCGGTGGCCTGCTGCTCATCCCCGGTTTTATCAGCGACGTGCTCGGCCTGCTGTGCCTGCTGCCGTTCACCCGTCACCTGGCCGCGCGCAAGATGCGCGAGCGTGCCGAGGCCCAGGCCATGCGCCAGCGGGCCTTTCAGGACGACCCGTTCCAGGCCCAGCCCCCCCGTGACGGCGGCCATCGGCCGAACGTGATCGAGGGCGAGTATGAGCGCCGCGACAAGTAACCCGCCGCACCGACACCGCTGTGAAGGGGCTGCACAGCAGCCCCATGCCTGAACCTGCCTTCTACTGCCCTCCGGTAAAAAAATTTCCAACCCAAGCCTTGTAATCGAATTGGCCGACCTCATGTAGTGGACACCGCAAGGTTTCTGGTGGCAACACCAGACATTACTCAGGCGGTTCGCCCCGGGCGAGCAGCCTTCCGGCAGCGCCGGACAGCATCAACCCGCCGGTGTCGACACCGGCCGATGAAAACCACAATTTGGGAGAGATCGACAATGAAGCTTCGTCCTCTGCATGACCGCGTCGTCATCCGTCGCAGCGAAGAAGAATCGAAAACCGCTGGCGGTATCGTCCTGCCGGGTTCGGCCGCTGAAAAACCCAACCGCGGCGAAGTCGTCGCTGTCGGTACCGGCCGCGTCCTGGACAACGGCGAAGTACGTGCGCTGGCCGTCAAAGTGGGTGACAAAGTGGTTTTCGGCCCGTACTCGGGTAGCAACACCGTGAAAGTCGACGGCGAAGACCTGCTGGTCATGGCCGAAAACGAAATCCTGGCCGTTGTCGAAGGCTGATTTCCCCCGACTTCCCGTTACTCCAAAGATTTTCAAGGATTAAACGATCATGGCTGCTAAAGACGTAAAATTCGGTGATTCCGCTCGCAAGAAAATGCTGGTGGGTGTCAACGTTCTGGCTGACGCGGTAAAAGCGACCCTCGGCCCGAAAGGCCGTAACGTGGTACTGGCCAAGAGCTTCGGCGCGCCGACCATCACCAAGGACGGCGTTTCCGTTGCCAAAGAAATCGAGCTGAAAGACGCCTTCGAGAACATGGGCGCCCAGCTGGTCAAGGAAGTCGCTTCCAAGGCCAACGATGCTGCCGGTGACGGCACCACCACCGCCACTGTTCTGGCCCAGTCGATCGTCAACGAAGGCTTGAAAGCCGTCGCTGCCGGCATGAACCCGATGGACCTCAAGCGCGGTATCGACAAGGCCACTGCTGCCGTCGTTGCCGAGCTGAAAAACCTGTCCAAGCCTTGCGCCGACTCCAAGGCCATCGCTCAGGTAGGTACCATCTCCGCCAACTCCGACAGCTCCATCGGTGAGATCATTGCCGAAGCCATGGAAAAAGTCGGCAAAGAAGGCGTTATCACCGTTGAAGAAGGCTCGGGCCTGGAAAACGAACTGTCTGTGGTAGAAGGCATGCAGTTCGACCGTGGCTACCTGTCGCCGTACTTCATCAACAAGCCAGACACCATGGTTGCCGAGCTGGAAAGCCCGCTGCTGCTGCTGGTCGACAAGAAGATCTCCAACATCCGCGAGCTGCTGCCTGTTCTGGAAGCCGTTGCCAAGGCCGGTCGCCCACTGCTGATCGTTGCTGAAGATGTTGAAGGCGAAGCGCTGGCGACCCTGGTCGTCAACAATATGCGTGGCATCGTCAAGGTAGCTGCGGTCAAGGCACCTGGCTTCGGCGACCGCCGCAAGGCCATGCTGCAGGACATCGCTGTGCTGACCGGCGGCCAGGTTATTTCCGAAGAAATCGGCCTGTCCCTGGAAACCGCTACCCTGGAGCACCTGGGTAACGCCAAGCGCGTGATCCTGTCCAAGGAAAACACCACCATCATCGACGGCGCTGGCGCCGACGGCGAGATCGAAGCACGCGTCAAGCAGATCCGTGCCCAGATCGAAGAGACTTCCTCGGACTACGACCGCGAGAAGCTGCAAGAGCGCCTGGCCAAGCTGGCTGGCGGTGTTGCCGTGATCAAGGTCGGTGCCGGCACCGAAGTTGAAATGAAAGAGAAGAAGGCCCGCGTTGAAGACGCCCTGCACGCTACCCGCGCAGCCGTCGAAGAAGGCGTGGTCCCTGGCGGTGGCGTTGCCCTGGTGCGCGCTCTGGCTGCCATCGTTGACCTGAAAGGCGACAACGAAGACCAGAACGTCGGTATCGCCCTGCTGCGTCGCGCTGTCGAATCGCCGCTGCGTCAGATCACTGCCAACGCCGGCGACGAGCCAAGCGTTGTGGCTGACAAGGTCAAGCAAGGTTCGGGTAACTACGGCTACAACGCGGCTACCGGCGAATACGGCGACATGATCGAAATGGGCATCCTGGACCCAGCCAAGGTCACCCGTTCGGCCCTGCAAGCAGCTGCTTCGATCGGCGGTCTGATGATCACCACCGAAGCCATGGTTGCAGACCTGCCGGAAGACAAGCCAGCAGGCGGCGGTATGCCTGACATGGGCGGCATGGGTGGCATGGGCGGCATGATGTAAGCCAGCCTTACCCCCAGCGGCACCCAATGCCCCGGCTCGCGAGAGCCGGGGCATTTTTTTGCGCGTTCAAAGGTGGGCTTACGCCGCGCCGCGCCCAATGGCTGGCACGTTGACGGGCCGGTGGCGGTAGAGAATCAGGTAGTACGACCCCAGGCCGATCAGCCAGCAGAACACGGCGGTCCACACATTGTGTGAGAGAAAGTGCGCGCCCTGCATCATTCGCCCAAGGGACAGCACCGACCCCGCCACGAACGCCACTGCCAGTGCCGCCCGGGCCAAGCGCGGCTTGCGGTCACGCAAGGCGAAGAACAGGGCGAACAGGCAGAAGCCGGTCGTGGCGTGGCCGCCGGGCCAGCACAGCCCCGGCTTGTCGGTGGCAGGGCGGGGTTCCAGCAGTTTGCTGTAGGTTTCCGTGCCGCCGAATTGCGTGAGGCTCCAAGGGCACTGTACCTGGGTGATCTTTTTAAGCGGTGTGACGAATGCGGTGGAAAGCCCCAGGGCCAGCACCAGGCAACCGAGTTCACGCCGCCAGCCGAACAGCCGCTTGATGAAGAAGCTGGCAGTGAACACAACCAGTGCCATTATCCCCATCACCATGACGCCCTGCTTTACCCGGTCATGCAGGATGTTCTCCAGCAGGTAGCTGTGGCGGCCGATGAACTGGCCCGAGGCGTTGTCGAAAAACAACGTGGCCAGGTCCATGTCCACTGACGTCAGTTCGAGCAGGATCAGCCCCAGTGCGGTGGCCACCGGGATGCCCAGGTACAGCCAGAAATTGATCGGACGGGGTACGGTTGCTTGCTGCATGGCGGCTCCAGGGCGCGAGAAGGTCGCGCATTGTCTGCTGTCCGCTATCCTGCGTTCGTGAAGGATCGGTGAAAAAACCGTCAAGCAGCCTGAATGTACGCCGGGGGTGGCACCGCCGCATCAGAGGCCGTAAGCTGCGCCTGCCGCGCACCACAGCGAGAAGCGCCGCACAGGAGACCCCAATGCGCATCCTTTTGGTTGAAGACAACCGCGATATCCTGGCCAACCTTGCCGATTACCTGGGCATGAAGGGCTACACCGTCGACTGCGCCCAGGATGGGCTGTCCGGCCTGCACCTGGCCGCCACCGAGCACTATGACCTGATCGTGCTCGACATCATGCTGCCTGGCATTGATGGCTATACCCTGTGCAAGCGTCTGCGTGAGGATGCCCGCCGCGACACGCCGGTCATCATGCTCACGGCCCGCGACCAACTGGACGACCGCCTGCAAGGCTTCCGCTCCGGTGCTGACGACTATCTGCTCAAGCCTTTCGCGCTGTCAGAATTGTCGGCGCGCATCGAGGCCGTGCTGCGTCGGGCCCAGGGTGGCGGGCGCCGTACCTTGCAAGTGGCAGACCTGAGCTACGACCTGGATACCCTCGAAGTCAGCCGCCAGGGCCGCTTGCTAAAGCTCAACCCGGTGGGCCTGAAACTGCTCGCTGTACTCATGCAGAAAAGCCCCCATGTGCTGCGCCGTGAGGTGCTGGAAGAAGCCCTGTGGGGGGACGATTGCCCCGACAGTGACAGCCTGCGCAGCCACGTGCACCAGCTGCGCCAGGTGATCGACAAGCCTTTCGAGAAACCCCTGCTGCATACCGTCCATGGCGTCGGCTATCGCCTCGCCGAGGGCCGCGATGGAGTTTAAGCAAAGCCTTGCCCAACGCATCATCATCGCCTTCGCGCTGATGAGCGCGCTGGTGGCCGGGGCGTTCGCCTTCGGTATCGTCTCCACCGTGCACCTGGTGGAGGAGCGGCTGATTTCTTCGGTGCTGGGGGGCGACCTGCAGCGCCTGCTGCGCATGGACAGTGTCAGTGACTGGAGCCACCGGCCCAGGCCTGACCAGCTGTTCTATTTCAGCGGCGGGCGTGACGACTTCGAGCTGCCCAAGGACCTGCGCCACCTGGACCGTGGTTTCCACGAGGTGTTTCGCGACCAGTTGTCCTATCACGCCATGGTCGAGATAGTCGACGGCCGCCGCTATGTGCTGTTGCAGGACCAGAGCGACTTCGAGGAGCGCGAGCGGGTGCTGTTCGCGGTGGTGGTGGTGGGCTTCGTGCTCAGCCTCGTACTTGCGGTGATACTGGGCTGGTTGCTGGCCCGTCGGGTGATGGCGCCCGTGATCCGCCTGGCCCGCCAGGTACGCCACCGGGACCAGTTGCTGGGGTTGGCACCGCCGCTGGCGCCAGACTACGCCGCCGACGAGGTGGGCCAACTGGCGGTGGCGTTCGATGACACCCTTGGCCGCCTGCGCGATGCGCTGACCCGTGAACGGCTGTTTACCAGTGACGTCAGCCATGAGTTGCGTACCCCCTTGATGGTGCTGGCGTCCTCGTGCGAACTGCTGATGGAGAACCCGGCGCTCGATGCCCGCTCGCGCAGCCAGGTCGAGCGCGTGGCCCGGGCCACCGAAGAAATGCGCGAACTGGTCAAGACCTTCCTGATGCTGGCCCGTGCCCAGCGCGACGAAGGCGCGGTGGCATCCAGGGCGACCCTGCGCGAAGTGGGTGACGAGCTGATCGGGGTATGGCGCGACACCATCGAGCAGAAGGGCCTGACCCTGCACTACGAAGGCCGCAGCAGTGCCGGCCCGGTGCTGTACAACGCCACCTTCCTGCAATCGGTGATGGGCAACCTGTTGCGTAATGCGGCGCACTACACCGACGGCGGGTACATTCGCCTTACCCTCGAAGCCAGCGGGTTCACCGTTGAAGACAGCGGCGTGGGTATACCGGAAGAGCAGCGCGAAGCCATGTTCAAACCATTCGTGCGTGGCGACGAGCGGCGTGGCGAGGGGCTGGGGCTGGGGCTGTCGCTGGTGCAGCGGATCTGCGACGACCAAGGCTGGCATGTGACCCTGACCTCGGCCCAGCCCCATGGCTGCCGATTCCACGTCGACCTGAGCAGCACGGTGGCGAAAGGCGACCCTGATGTACTTTCGTAATAACCTGTAAGAAAGGTATTGGTCTACGACATAATTTTCACACCGGCATGACCTGATTCCTACGCTTGGCTGCCTAAGCTCGCGGCATTGGAATCAGGAGATGCCCGATGCGTAGCCCCATCAACCTCGAGTTTTCCCAGAAGTACGACAAGACCCACGCCCACGAGTACTTCTTGAAGCACCAGGACGGCCTTGCCCGCCGCTTGTCCCACAAGCGCGACGAGCAGCTGGCGCGCCGTGCCCTGGCCCTGGCGGGTGAGCCTGGCCTGGTGCTGGACTTGCCTTGTGGGGCGGGGCGCTTCTGGCCGCTGCTGGCCGAAAAAAACAACCGAATCATCATCGGCGCGGATAACTCCCAGGCGATGATCGACACTGCGTGCGCGGCACAGCCCCCTGAAGTGGTCGCGCGGGTACGGCCTTTGCAGACATCAGCATTCGCGATTGACCTGCCTGACAATTCGGTGGACAGCATTTTTTGCATGCGGCTGTTCCACCACATTGGCGAGGCATCTCACAGAAAGGTCATTCTCAAAGAGTTTCAACGTGTTACGCGTGACAGCGTGATCGTTTCACTCTGGGTTGACGGTAATTTCAAGGCCTGGCGGCGCAAGAAACTGGAGCGTCGTCGCAGCGCTGAAGTCGCGCAGGACAACTACCAGAACCGTTTTGTGTTACCCGCTGTAACAGTAGAAGCAGAATTCGAGGCTGCCGGGTTCCGGATTCAGGAGCGTCTCGACTTCCTGCCGTTCTATGCGATGTGGCGCGTGTATGTATTGCGCAAGGGGTAGCTGCCAACGGGCAGCGGCCACCGACCTGCGCCAATTGCGCCGCCACTCGTCGCTGAACGATGCAGAATGGCAGACGTTGCTCTACTTTTACCAAGTGGCGTTTGGCAGCGCTGTCAAAGGGTTAGAGCAATGAAACTAGAAATAGCTCGAGCTTTGTTCCTGGTAGCGGGCCTGGCGGTGACCACCATCGCAGTGGCTGCCTGGGAGCAGCCAAAGCTTGTGGTGTTCAGCAAGGCCGAGATGGCCGACCAATGTGCATTGCCGCGGCTGATCAAGCCGCAGACGGCGAAGGTGCAGCCGGATCACGACCTGTTGCTGTTCCTGTTCGGCATGCGCCAGGGGTTGCGGCCGTTTGGGTGAGCCGGCGCCCTGTGCTTACCCTGCCCCGCCGAGGGGGCATTGAGGGGTGAGGGCGTTGTTAGACCAGGTGCAGGTGGTTGTCCCAGAACCCCGACGGCAGGTTCATCGGCTGCGCCAGCGGCTCGGGCTTGCGGCAATCGTAGAAGCGGCAGCGTCCCTGCCCGGAAGTCACCACGAAACCGTCCTCGACCGCCCCGACCCCTGCGCAATCCGGCATAGGGGCATCCAGGCGCACCGCACCGCTGTCCAGGTCCCACACGAACAGGCGGTTGGCCCGCGGCGCAGTCAGCGCTACCAGGCGCAGTTCGCTGTGGATGGCCACGCTGGCGGTGTACTGGGCCATGGCCTGCAGTTGCCGCTCTGGTACCGGAAAAGCCTGGAATGGCTGGCCCGGGCGCTTGATCGCCAGCAACTCGGCCGTTTCGTTGGCGTCGCCCATGAACTGCTGGCAGACGGCAATGGTGCCATCGCTGCCCACCGCCAAGTGGCGAACGCTGTTCATTTGCTGGGCCAAGGTTTCCTTGCTCAGCAAGGTACCGTCACGCTGCATCAGTACCAGGCTCGGCTGCATGGCGTCGAGGTTCATCTCCACCCGGCTTTCTGCCTCGGTCCGAATGCCGCCGTTGGCCACCACCAGGGTCTCGCCGTCCGGTAGCCAGGCCACCTCGTGGGGGCCAATGCCATGGGTGCTGAGTTCACCCGTGTGCACCAGGCGCTCGCCTTCGAAGCGGTACACACCCAGCACGCCACGCCCTGGGTCGGTGGTGTCGTTTTCGGTGGCGTACAGCCATTCACCCTCCTTGTGCACCACGGCATGGCCATAGAAGTGGCGGTTGGGCTGAGAGGCCACGGTTTGCAGCAAGCGCCCATCGCGCAGGTCGATCAGGTAGCTTTCGGTGCCAGGGCGCCGGGCAACGAACAAGGCAACTGGCTGCTTGGGATGGTGAACAATGGCATGGCAACGCTGGGCCACCTGGGTGCTGAACACCTGGGTGCCGTCCAGGCGAAACCCGACGGCATAGTGCTTGCCGTCGCCATCATCACGCGCCGAGAGCAGCAGGGGTTCGCTACCTTTATGGCGCGAAAGGCTCCACCCGCCCAAGGTCAGGGCGCTGAGCAGAACGCTACCGAGTTTGAGGGCCTGGCGTCGCAGCATGATCAGTCACCGTCGTTGGCATTGAAGCCCAGCTGAATGTTCAACGCCTTGGCCAGCTCGCCTTCGTGCAGGCGGTGGACGACGTTCAGGCTGTCGTAGATCTGGTTGAGGGCCTGCTGGCCTGCGTCGTCGGCCAGCAGCTCGCCCAGGGTTTTCTGGTTGTCGGCCAGCAGCTTGAGCGAGGTGGCGTAGGCATCGTCGATTTTGCCTGCCAGGGCTTTCTGGTCGCTTGGCAGCAGCCCGCGCAACCCTTGGTTGTCGACCCCCACCCAAACAGCCTGGGCGGCCTTGAGGCTGGCTTGCAGGCTGTTCATGGAGTTGTGGCTGCGCCAGGCTTCGGCCTGCAGTGGCTGGGCGATGCCCTTGCTCTGCCGGCCCATGGGGGCGCCGAGTTTCTTTTTAAGCGTGTCCAGGGCCGTGACCTGGGCACGCAGCAGGTCGGCGATGGCCTCGTGGGAGTCGGCATAACGCTGGTTGGGGAACTTGGTCATCTGCGAGAGCATGCCATCGGTGCTGTTCCAGCCTTTGAGGATTTCCTCGGCCAGCGCCTTCTGGTGCTCGGCAATGGCAACCAGCAACGGGCAGTAGCGGGCTTTCTGTTCGGCATTGGCCACATCCGGCTTGCTGTCGAACAGGATGTATTCATAGGCCGACAGGCCGCGCACCACCACACTGGCCTTGCCCAGGGTGGCTGCGTCGACGGGCTTGTCGCCGTTGACCAGTTGCTCGACCTGGCGGCCGACCAGGTTCTTCTTGTCTGGCCAGAACTGTACCTGCCACGCACGGTTGCCCTCGGCCAGTGGGCCGACCAGCAGCGGCTGCAGTTCGGCCCAGGCCTTTTGCGCATCGAGGAAGTCGGCCCGGGCCTTTTCCAGTGTTTCCTTGCCTTCGCAGTAGGCAAGGGCACTGGCAGCCAGGGTACGGTCGGCTTCAACCCAGCGGCTGTAGGTGGGCAGGATCACCTGCTTGGCGATTGCAGCAGAGGTGACGGCCTGCGGGTCCTGCGGGGAGCAGGCGCCCAGAGCGATTGCGGCGAGGCTTGTGAACAACAGTTTGGGTCGGAACATGCCCGGCTCCTATGCGCGTTTAAAGGGAATTCAGAAACGCCAGCAGCGCAGCGCGCTGGTCGGCATCGAAAGCAAGTACGAAATCGCGGGCGGCCTGGGCTTCGCCGCCGTGCCATAGCACCGCCTCGAGCAGGTTGCGGGCACGCCCGTCATGCAGGAACTGGCTGTGGCCGGTGACGGTTTCACTCAGGCCAACGCCCCACAACGGCGGGGTACGCCAGTCCTGGCCATTTGCGGCGAACTCGGTTCGCTCATCGGCCAGGCCCGGGCCCATGTCATGCAACAGAAGGTCGCTGTAGGGGCGGATCACCTGGTTGGCCAGCTCAGGCTCGGCGGCGTCGGCGGCGGTGGTGAACTGCGGGGTGTGACACCCCTGGCAACCCGCCTGGAAGAACAGGTTCTTGCCCGCCAGCACCGCTGGCGAACCCACGTCACGGCGTGCCGGGACGGCCAGGTTACGGGCATAGAAGGTGACCAGGCGCAGGATGTTGTCGCTGACCTCCTTCTCACCGTCGGCGCCATCACCGTTGGGCGCCGCCAGGCAGTCGATCTGGGTTGGCGTGCAATCGTCGTGGGGCAGCAGGGTAGTGGTCAGGCCCATGTCACCGGCGAAGGCATGCACGTTTTGCTGGTTGACGTTGGGCTGGCCGGCCTTCCAGCCAAAGCGGCCGATCACGGTCTTGCCCTGGGCGTCGTCCCAGACCCGGTTGGCCCGCCCACGGATGCCGTTGCGGTCGCGATCATCGGGGTCTTCATTGGCCAGCAGGTCGGCCTCGGGAATCGCTTCCAGCAGGCCGAGGCCGATCATGGGCGGGGCTACCCGGGCGGAGAACCGCGTATCGGGGTGCATCACGCCGTAGCCGAGCTGGGTGATCTGCAAGGTCGGCTTGCGCAGCTCAACCTGATGGCCGTCCTTGAACGTCACGGTGCTGGTGGTATAGGTGACCCGCACTTTACCCTCAGGGGCTACCCCGGGGATCGCCATGTCCTGCAACTGGGTGCCATAGACCGGCTCTGGCACTACGCCCAGGCGCTCGACCACTTCGGCAAGGTAGGGCTGGTCGGGGATCGACAGGCGCACCAGCATGCCGACCGCGTTGCTGGCGTCCGGCTCCGGTGGGCGACCGCGGCCGTCGCGAACGTGGCAGTTCTGGCAGGCGTTGGTGTTGAACAGCGGGCCCAGACCGTCGCGTGCGGTGGTGGTGGACGGCGCGATGACCCAAGGGTTGCGGAAGAAGCTGTTGCCCACGGCAAAGTCCAGCCGCCGCTCACGGGACAGGTTGGCCGCAGGCATGGAGTAGGCATTGCGGTCACTGCGCAGTACGGTCGTCTTGCCACCCGACAGCGCTTCGCCGGGCTCGGCCTGGGTGAAACGCGGGGCGTCGTCACAGGCGGCAAGGGCAAAGGCCAGCAGCAAAGGGGCGCAACGGAACAGCGACAAGGACATGCAAGATCCTGGGCTTGAGCGAAAAACCGGCGTGCAAGCTTATCAGGCCCAGGATCATTGAATAAGAGCAATTTGCGTTTGCTCGATGAAATCCTTGTTCAGCCGGTCAGGCCATGAACAGCTGGAACTGCCTGCTCACCAGGCTGACGATCAGGTTCTTGTTGCCGCCATTGCGGTTGTCGCCGGCGATTTCGATGATGTCGTTGCTCGAGTAGTCCATGGCGGCTGCGCTGATGCACTTGATTGCATCCTTGTGGGCCGGCTGCCAGTAGTCCTGGAATACCCACACACTGGTTTCGGCAGCGGGGCCGAGGATCAACCGCAAGGCCTTGTGGTTTTCATCGGTGTTACCGACCCAGGGCACGGCAAGGGCACCGTTCCAGACGTGCTGGGCGCCGATGGCAAGGCTCTGGCTGCGGTTTTCACCGTCGATCAGGGTAAGGGTGTAGGGGGTGTTGTTGGCGATGGAGCGCAGGTAGGTGACGCTGGCCATGAGGCGTTTTCCTTCTACGGTTTTGGGTTGGGGCGTGGCAGGGGCGGTTCGGGGGCGCGGTAGACGTACGCGGCAAGTAGGGTGATTTCGTTGAAAGGTGGGGCCAGCTCGGCGGGTGCATAGCGCCCCATGGGCTGCAGGCCGAGGGTGAAGGCCACGGCTTCGAACATTCGCCGGTCGGTTTCATTGGGGTCGTAGAGGTAGATCTTGCCGGGCCGTGCGACCACGCGACACATCTCCTCTGCTACGGCGTGTGTGATCGGTGCGCCCATCAGGGTCACATGGGGCACGCTATGGTCGTCGATGGGAAACCTGGGGGCGTCGTATTCGTAGACCAGAATGAGGTTGGGGATGGGCTTGCCGGCAAACAGGCCGTTGGAGATGCGCTGGCCTGCCTTGTTGAGGTTGTAGGCGTTAAGGAACCCGGTTGTCAGGTCTTTGCCTTGAACGCGCTGAACGATGCGGCCTTCCCCCCAGACATCGAGAATCTGCAGCACAGTGCCTCCTAGTTGGCGAGTCGTGGACCTTGTGCAGCATGGGCCCTCGCCGCCGTGGCAGGCATCGGGAAGCATTGCCGCCGCCAACGAAAACGCCCGGCACATGGCCGGGCGTAGCGGTGAAGCACTGTTACCGGGTCAGAATTCGTGGTCAGCGGTGTCCGGGTTCAGGTTGGCGATGCCCAGCTTGCCTGCAGCCTGCTCGATGGCGCCGGTCTGCTTGACCAGGGCAGCGATGGCGTCACGCACGATCTGGTTGCCGGCGGTATTGTCGGCAGCGATCAGCTGGTCATAGTGCTCGCCCTTGAGGGCGTGGTCGACAATGACCTGGATCTTGGCTTCGGTGGCTTCCAGGTCGGCCTTGAGGGTGGCGTCGGTTGCCGGGTCGACCTTGGCGACCAGCGACGACAGGCTCGGGCCGGTGACCTTGGTGCCGTCCGGGCGGGTGTACTCGCCCAAGTAGACATTACGGATGCCCTTGGCGTCGTAGAAGTGCGAGTAGTGGGTGTTGTCGCTGAAGCAGTCATGCTCGTCTTCCGGCGAGTTGGCTTCCAGCGAAACCTTCATGCGCTCGCCTGCCAGTTCACCCAGCGACAGGCTGCCCATGCCGAACAGCATCTTGCGCAGGCCGTCGTTGGCGGGCTCTGCCTCAAGCTTGGCGCGGTAGTTGTCGGCCACGTTCGGTGCCCAGTTGCCGACCATTTCTTCAAGGTCGGTGACCAGCAGGTCGGTGACTGCCTTGAGGTACGCGCGGCGGCGCTCGTTGTGGCCGCCGGTAGCGCCCTGGCCTTCCAGGTAGTCGGAAGCCGGGCGGTTGCCGGCGCCCGGGCCGGTCCCGTTCAGGTCCTGGCCCCAGAGCAGGAACTCGATGGCGTGGTAACCGGTGGCAACGTTGGCTTCGGAGCCGCCCAGCTCGTTGAGGCTGGCCAGCTTCTCGGGGGTGATGTCCTTGACGTCGATCTTCTCTTCGCCCACCTGGATTTCAGTGTTGGCGATGATGTTGGCACTGGCAGCCGGGTTACCCAGGGCATGCTCGTAGCTCTTGTCGACGTAGTCGATCAGGCCTTCGTCCAGGGGCCAGGCGTTCACCTGGCCTTCCCAGTCGTCGATGATGGTGTTGCCGAAGCGGAAGGCTTCGCTTTGCAGGTAAGGGACGCGCGATGCAACCCAGGCATCCTTGGCGGCCTTGAGGGTGTCATCGTTCGGGTTGGCCAGGAATGCGTCCACGGCGCCCTGCAAGGTCTTGGCGGTGCTCAGCGAGTCGCTGTACACGGCGTACACCAGTTCGGCGTAGTGCTTGACCACGGCCTTGCCGGCGGCTTCGTCGACAGCCCCTGGCGCACTGGCAGAAGGGGTGGCGGCCGCGGGTGCCTGGGCTTGCGGCGCGGCGGCCTTGTTGTCCTTGCCTTCACCGCAACCGGCGAGAGCGATGGCAATGGCCAGCAGACTGGCAGAGGCCAGAGGCATTCGAATCATTATTGGTTTCCTGCGTCGTGTGGTTGGACCAGTGGGTGGGCCGTGCGCCGTGGCACGCGAAACCGCAACATCATGCGAAAGATTTGCATTTGCTGTAAAGGGCCAAGCGCGCAATTCATGTAAATGTGGGTCATGGGGTGTAACCGGCAGGCTCAGAGCACCGATAGCTGGTTGCGCTGAGCCTGTTTGAGGAAGTTGGTCAACTCGCGGGCCGACAGCGGCTTGCTGTAGTGGTAGCCCTGGCCCTCGTGGCAGCCCTGCGCCACGATGTAGGTCTCCTGCTCGGCGGTTTCCACCCCTTCGGCAATGACCTGCATGCCCAGGCTCTTGCCCAGCTGGATGATGGCCCGCACGATAGTGGCGTCGTCATCGTCGTCCAGCAGGTCCTGAACGAAGCTCTTGTCGATCTTGATCTTGTCCAGCGGCAGGGATTTCAGGTAACTGAGCGACGAGTAGCCCGTGCCGAAATCGTCGATGGCGATCAGCGCCCCTGAGCGGCGCAGGCTGAGCAGGTGTTGGGCGGCGGTGCTGATGTCTTCCATCAGGCCGGTCTCGGTCACTTCGAGCTCCAGGCTGCGCGGCGGCAGGCGGTAGGCCTGTAGCAGGTTGTTGACAACCCTGGGCAGCTCGCTGTGGTGCAACTGCACGGTGGACAGGTTTACCGCCATGCGCAGGTCGCCGAAGCCCAGGTCATGCCATTCGCGCAGTTGGCGGCAGGCCTGGTCGAGCACCCATTCGCCAATGCCGATGATGCTGCCATTTTGCTCGGCCAGCGGGATGAACTGGTCCGGCGGCACCATGCCCAGTTCCGGGTGCTGCCAGCGCAGCAGGGCCTCGACACCGACCACGCGGTGGTCGCGGTAGCTGATCTGCGGCTGGTACACCAGGTACAGCTGGTTGCGGGGCAGGGCCTCGCGCAGGTCCTTCTCCAGTTCGCGGCGCCGGCGCATCTCGCTGTCGACGCTGGCGATGTAGAACTGGTAACGGCTGCGTGAACGGGCCTTGGCCAGGGTCATGGTCTGTTCGGCTTTTTGCAGCAGCTTCTCGGTGCTGTCGCCGTCTTCCGGGAACAGGGTGATGCCGATGGTGGCCCGCAGGCGGATCTGCTGATGGTGATCGAGGTCGAACGGCACTTCGAGGTCGTCCAGGATGCTCTGCGCCAGTTCGGCCGCTTCGTAGGGCTGCTCGATGTTGGCCTGTACCAGGGCGAACTGGTCACCGCCCAGGCGGGCGAGGGCGCCCAGGCGGCCGCTGTGGGCGCGCAGGCGGTCAGCCAGGGCCAGCAGCAACTGGTCGCCCACCTGGTAGCTGAACTGCTCGTTGATGCCCTTGAAATCGTCCAGCCCCACGCACAACACGGCTACCCGGTGTTGCAGGCGCCCGCCATCGACCAGGATCTTGTCCAACTGCTGTTGCAACTGCTGGCGGTTGGGCAGGCCGGTGAGGAAGTCGTACTGGGCCATGCGTTGCAGGCTGTTTTCTGCCTCATGGCGCAGGTGGGTATTGCGTTCGATCGACGCCAGTAACTGGTTGGCGGTGTTCACCCACAGCCCCAGTTCGTTCTTTTCATGCCCCTTGAGCAGCGGGATCTGGTGCTGGCTTGGGCGGTCGGGGTTGATCTGGGTGAGGTGCTCGATGATCTTCGACAGTGGCTTGGTCAGCAGCCAGTGGTAGACCAGGTACAGCACCAGCCCCATGGCCAGTGCGCGCAGTACCCCCGAGATGAAGATGATCACGGCGTTGAGCAGGAAGTCCCGGCCATACGACGAGGTATCGAGGGTGATGTTCAGGTCGCCGTAGTATTCGCTGTAGGGGCCGCGGCCGACCAGTTGCGTGGTGTAGGTGCGCTCCTGGCCAAGAATCAGGTCGGTCAGCCAGCGCATGGGCGTGTCCCGCAGGGGGCGGGACTTTTCTGCCAGCATGGTTTCATTGGGGTGGCCGATGGAGGCCATGCGCACGGACTCGTCCTGGAACAGCCCCTCCATGACCTGCATGCCCATCTCCCGGTCAAGGCTGTACACCGCCTGGGTGGAGGGGTCGCGGAACATGTCGAGGATGCGCTGGGCATCATTGTTGACGGCCTGGCGGGTCTTGTAGGTGTCGTAGACGATCTGCGCGCAACTGAGCACGACGCCGACCGCTAGCGCCGACAGCAGCACGACCCTGAGCAACTTGACCGACAAGCTGTTCCGCAATTCCAGCTTCAATGGAGGTTATCCTTAATTCATGCGAATGGCATCATTTTGCCATCAACGATGACCATACACTACCGCGTGGCCACGAGCAGTGTATCGGTTGCCAGACCCTGCAACTTGAATGCGCTGTATCAATAATCCGGTGGTTTGATGTTAGCGTGCAATACGGCCTGAGCAAGCACAACCCTGCGTTGCAGCCGGCATGAAAAAACCCGGCGCAGGGCCGGGTTTCTTGTTCAAGGCTGAGGGGCTCAGGCCTTGAAGGTTTTACCTTCGAACTGCTCGGCAACGAATGCCCAGTTGACCAGGTTCCAGAACGCCTCGACGTACTTGGGACGCAGGTTGCGGTAGTCGATGTAGTAGGCGTGTTCCCATACGTCGCAGGTCAGCAGCGGGGTGTCGCCGCTGGTCAGCGGGCAGCCGGCGCCGATGGTGCTGGCCAGGGCCAGGGAGCCGTCAGCTTTCTTGACCAGCCAGCCCCAGCCGGAACCGAAGGTGCCAACCGACGTCTTGGTGAACTCTTCCTTGAACTTGTCGAAGGAACCGAAAGCGGTATTGATGGCCTCGGCCAGAGCACCGGTTGGCTGGCCGCCACCGTTTGGCGACAGGCAGTTCCAGTAGAAGGTGTGGTTCCAGACCTGCGCGGCGTTGTTGAAGATGCCGCCCGAAGAGCTCTTGACGATCTCTTCCAGGGTCTTGCCTTCGAATTCGGTGCCTGGGACCAGATTGTTCAGGTTCACGACATAGGTGTTGTGGTGCTTGTCGTGGTGATACTCCAGGGTTTCCTTGGAGATGTGCGGCTGCAGGGCATCATGGGCGTAAGGCAGCGGCGGCAATTCAAAAGCCATGGTGGATCTCCTGATTCAGGTCTAGTTCGCGGTTTGCGCAGGGCCGATCACGGGCGGCCCTATGAGCGTCGGCGAGTTTGTACTCTTTGCGACGCAAGGGCTGGATCATAGCACCAGCCCTGGCGCATAACCACGCAACAAACATAGGGATAAGAGGTTCCTGGGCGGTCGCCGGCTGGCGACCAGCGGTGAGCCTGCCGCTGGCAAGCCCACACGCATATGGGCTGGGCTTGCCGGCAACAGGGCCGTGGAAATCAGCTGAAGATCAACTGTGCGGCCACTGCGAACATCATCACCGCCACCATCAGGTCGAGCATGCGCCAGGTGGCCGGCCGCGCCAGCCACGGCGCCAGCCAGGCCGCGCCTACGGCCAAGGTCGAAAACCACAGCAGTGATGCGCTGGCTGCCCCGGCGACATAGGCGCCGGGGGCGGCCTGCTGTGCGCCCAGTGAGCCGATCAGCAACACGGTGTCCAGGTAAACGTGAGGGTTCAGCAGGGTGACCGCCAGGGCACTGAGCAGTACAGCGCGACGTGAGCGCATGCCCTGGCCCTGCTGGTGCTGCAGGCTCTGTTTCGAGCAGGCGCTGCGCAGTGCCTTGGCCCCGTACCACAACAGGAACAGCGCACCACCCCAGCGGGCGACGGCCAGCAAGGTCGGGTTATGCGCCAGCACCGTCGCCAGGCCGAATACCCCGGCGGCCACCAGCAGTGCGTCGCAGACAATGCACAGCGCGGCCACTGGCAGGTGGTGTTCGCGGCGCAGGCTTTGTGCCAGGACGAATGCATTCTGCGCGCCAATGGCCATGATCAGGCCGAAGGCCACCAGCATGCCGTTGAGGTAGCTTTGCCACATGGTGATTACTCCGTAAAAGATGCTGGCTATTGTGATTTGCGACGCTGTATAAGAAAAACCAATAAAGCTCATCACTCATTAGGAAAATCGATGTTCGACTACAAGCTGCTGGCCGCGCTGGCTGCGGTGATCGAACAGGGCGGGTTCGAGCGCGCAGCCAGCGTGCTTGGGTTGTCGCAGTCTGCGGTGTCCCAGCGCATCAAGCTGCTGGAGGCGCGGGTGGGGCAGCCAGTATTGGTGCGCGCTGCACCGCCCAGCCCGACCGAGGTCGGCCGCCAGTTGCTGAACCACGTGCAGCAGGTGCGCCTGCTGGAGCGTGACCTTCAGCGCGAGGTGCCGGCGCTGGACGAAGGCGGCGTGCCGGAACGCCTGCGCATCGCGCTCAATGCCGACAGCCTTGCCACCTGGTGGGCCGGCGCGGTCGGCGACTTCTGTGCCCGGCACAACGTGTTGACCGACCTGGTGGTGGAAGACCAGGATGTGGGCCTGAAACGCATGCGCGCCGGTGAGGTGGCTGCCTGCCTGTGTGGCAGTGAACGCCCGGTGGCCGGCGCCCGCAGCCTGGCATTGGGCGCCATGCGCTACCGTGCGCTGGCCAGCCCTGCGTTCATTGCGCAACACTTCCCGCAGGGTTTCGACACCGGCCGCCTGGCACGCACCCCGGCCATCGTCTACGGCCCCGATGACTTCCTGCAGCACCGGTACCTGGCTTCCCTGGGTATCGAAGACGGTTTCCTGCACCACCTGTGCCCATCGTCGGAGGGTTTTCTGCGCATGACCGAGGCCGGCCTGGGCTGGGGGCTGGTGCCTGAGTTGCAGGCCCGTGAGCAGCTGGCCGCTGGGCAACTGGTGGAAATTTGCCGGGATACCCCCATTGATGTGCCGCTGTACTGGCATCATTGGCGCACGGGCGGGCAATTGCTCGCGCAACTGACTGACCACCTGCGGCACACCGCCCGGCAATGGTTGGTGCCCTTGTAGCGGCGGCTGGCGTCAGTTGCTTCTGAAATCTGGCAAGACGGAGTGTTACATGCGAATTCTGGTCACTGGCGCGAGTGGCTTCATCGGCGGTCGTTTCGCGCGCCACGCCCTGGAGCAGGGCCTGGACGTACGGGTCAGTGGCCGGCGCGCCGAAGGGGTGGAGCACCTGGTCAGGCGGGGTGCGCAGTTCATCCCCGGCGACCTGGGCGATGCCGAACTTGCCCGCCGCCTGTGCCAGGGCGTGGAGGCTGTGGTGCACTGCGCCGGCGCGGTGGGTAACTGGGGGCGTTACCAGGACTTCCACCAGGGCAACGTGGTGGTGACCGAAAACGTGGTCGAGGGCTGCCTGAAGGAACATGTGCGGCGCCTGGTGCACCTGTCGTCTCCGTCGATCTATTTCAATGGCCGCTCGCGCCTGGACATCCGTGAAGACCAGGTCCCGCGACGCTTCCATGATCACTACGGGCGCACCAAGTACCTGGCCGAACAAAAGGTGTTCGGCGCGCAGGAGTTTGGCCTGGAGGTGCTGGCGCTGCGGCCGCGCTTTGTCACCGGCGCAGGTGATGCCAGTATTTTCCCACGGCTGATGCAGATGCAGCGCAAGGGCCGCGTCGCCATTATCGGCAATGGCCTGAACAAGGTGGACTTCACCAGCGTGCACAACCTCAACGAGGCATTGTTGAGCGCGCTGTTTGCCGATGGCCGGGCGCTGGGCCAAGCTTACAACATCAGCAATGGCCACCCGCTGCCGCTGTGGGACGTGGTCAACTACGTGATGCGCCAGATGCAATTACCGCCGGTGACGCGCTACCGCAGCTACGGGCTGGCCTACAGCATGGCCGCGTTGAACGAGGCTGCTTGCCTGCTCTGGCCCGGGCGCCCGCAACCCACGCTGTCGCGACTGGGCATGCAGGTGATGAGCCGTGATTTCACCCTGGACATCAGCCGCGCCCGCCAGTACCTGGATTACCAGCCCAGGGTGAGCCTGTGGACGGCATTGGATGAATTCTGCACCTGGTGGAAGCATCAGCCGCCCGGCCAGTGAACCGGGCGCTGTGATGATGGTCATCAGAGCGCCGTGCGAGCGGTTTATACTTCTGTCTCTTTGCTATCTGTTTGGTTGAAGCCCCATGCGCAACGATGCTCACGACGATTTCGATGATGTGCCCCCTTTGCGTGCCGGCACGCCGGATGATGATGAACTGCTGCCAGCACATGTTTCACGCAGCCGCCAAAAGGCCGCGAAGCCTGCGAGCAACGCGCCGCTGTGGGCGTTGCTGGGGGCTGCGTTCATTGCGTTGGGTTGCCTGGGCTGGTGGAGTTTCCAGCAGATCTCGCTGATGGAGCAGCAACTGGTGGCTACCCAGGAAAGCTTTGCCCGTATCAGCGAAGAGGCTGCTGGGCGCTTGCAAGCCATCAGTGGCAAGGTCGAGGCCAGTGAGTCTTCCAGCTCCAGCGGCAGCGAGGCGCTGAAGCTGCAGATTCGTCAATTGCAGGCAAGCCTTGCCGAACAGGGTAAACAGCAGCAGGGTGTGGCGGGCCAGGCAGGTGACCTGGGCAAGCGCCTGGAGCAGGTGCTGGCCGATACCCGTGAGCAGCAAAAGGCGGTAAGTGAGCTGCAAACCCAGTTGCAGGCGCAACTCAAGGCGGTGAACGGCGAGCTGGCGGCGTTGAAGTCCGGGCAGCTGGATGGCGGCAAGGTCGATGGGCAACTCAAGAGCTTGAGTGACGAGGTTGCGGCGCTCAAGAAGCAAGGCAACCCGAAAGCCGCCATCGAGAGCCTTGAGCAGGATGTACTGGTGCTCAAGAGCCAGCTGGACGGCCGCGCGAATTCAAGCGCGGGCAGTGGGGCTTCGGTACAGGAGTTCGATGCATTCCGTGGCCAGATGACCCGCAATTTCAACAACGTGCAAAGCCAGTTGCAGAACCTTCAACAGCAAATCAACGCTACCCCCCGGTAGGGGCGATCGCGACGGGCTGCAACGCAGCTCCAGCGGTTTCGGGTTCGATCATAAAGTGTTGGGGGCGCTGCGCACCCCATCGCGAGCTTCGCTAGCTCCTACGGGGGGAATATGTACGTCCCCTGTAGGAGCGACCGCAGGTCGCGATGGGCTG
>NZ_JACVVH010000051.1:0-35038 GCF_016647865.1 Pseudomonas sp. S60
TCACCTCCCTCCGCAAGCCCTCCGCTCGGCCTCCTGAAGTCGCAATCTGTGCTGCTTGGTCTATCGCGCACTTATAAGCAAGAGCAACAGCAAGAGCGAGAGCGCAGGCGGAGCATCGCGAGCTGCGCTCGCTCCTACAGGGTTCCGGTAGGGCGTGAGTGTGGCATCACTTAATTACCAAAGGCCCGCCCCAACCCACCCGGCACACCACTACTGTCCGTAGCCTGCCAAGGCCCATTCGGGCTCAACGACCAACTCCACCCATTATCAAACCGGTAATAAGTGCGCTGCCGATAAAACGTATTAGGCTGCTTATCCAACACATAAACCCCCAACTTCGGGTCCCAATGGCTGGCCCCACCCGGCGGCGGTGCAAAGCTCGCCGACGTGCGCGGTACCGGCTTCGGCGCCGGCGCCGGCTTGCCCACCGGCGTGGAAGGCTGCCCCCCCGGCAACGGCTTGATAACCGGCCCCTGCGGAGGCGGCGCCCGGTCCACCGGCGGCTCCGGCTGGGTCACCGGGCCATGCCCCGTACAGGCAGACAAACCCAAAGCCAGGGCAATCAAGGTCAGGCGTACGGAACTGTGCATGGCAAGGCTCTCTTACAGGTCAGGGCTGTCGATCGTCAGATGCTGGGTGGCCTGGGTCGCAACTGGCAAAGGGGCACCTTGCCCACGCCATTCACCACGGGTAGGCTGGCCCCCCCTCGACACCCGTGCAACCAGTTGGACTTCGGCGAAATCCGACAGTTTCATCTGCGGCATCATCGCATCGGCGTCCGTCAACTCCACCTCGATCGGCAATTGCGCCACCGTCACCCGCTTCGCCGCCAGCGGCATGGGCGGGCCATTACTGGCGCGGGCAAAGATGAATACTGTGTCCTCCGGCCGTACCTTGCCCTGCAAGGCAGGCGCCAGTTCGACCCGAACCTTCAACCGCGCTGTGGCCGGCGCCAGCTGCGACGCCTGGCCAGCAGCACCACCCAAACGCTCGGCGGCGCGGTCGATACCGCCCTGCAGCGCGGCACGCGAAGCGTCGCCTTGCGGCAACTGCGCCAACAGGCGCTTCCAGTAATCGATGGCCTCCTGGTAGCGCTCCCCCTCGAACGCGGCGATGCCGCGCAGGCCCAGGCTGGTGACCTCGTTGGGGTCGGCCTTCAGCGCCTCATCGGTCAACGCCTGCACCTGCGGGCTCCACTGCTTGTCGGCGGCAAAGTACAACGCCTGCGCCCACTGCCCCAACAACTCAGGCTGCCGCCCCGCCAAACCCACAGCGTGCTCGAAGGTGCGGGCGGCATCTGCGGGCCGTTGCTCGGCCATGTAGGCACGGCCCAGGAAATACACCGCCTCGGCAGAGTCCGGCTGGGCCTGCACCACCCGCTCCAGGCGCGTGGTCATCTCTTCCATCGACTTCGGCGCCTGGGCGAATTCCTGGGTCAGGGCTACTTTGTCGGCAGCGCCAAAGTGCAGGTACAGCCCCAGGGCCATCAGCGGCACCAGCACCGCTGCCAACAGTGGCAGGGCTTTACCCAGGTGGCGCAGGCGCGCGGGTTCGGCACCCTCGGTGTCGGCCAGCAGCTCGCGGGCGGCCTCGTCCCGGCCCTGGTCCAACTGCGCGCCGTCCAGGACACCAGCGGCTTGCTGGGCAGCGAGCTCGGCCACGCGTTCCTGGTACAGCGCTACGTTCAGTGCGGTACGGTCTTCTTCCTGCTGCCGACGCCGGCCACGCAGGATGGGGATCAGCAAGAAGCTGAGAGCGGCGAGCAACAGCAGGCCCGCGCTAAGCCAGAATTCAGTCATGGGGGCTTTCTTTTTCCAGCAGTTTGGCCAGACGCTCACGCTCGTCGGCAGACAGTTGATCGGTGCCCTGCACAGCCGTTACGCGGCGCCGACGCACAATGATCGCCAGCACCACGAAGCCACCCGCCAGCAACAGGCCGGGGCCGAACCAGAGCAGCCAGGTGCGGCCGCTGAGCGCCGGCTTGTAGCGCACGAAGTCACCGTAGCGGTCGACCATGAAGTCGACGATCTGCTGGTTGCTCTGGCCCTCGCCAAGCATGCGGAAAATCTCCCGGCGCAGGTCGGCTGCAATCGGGGCGTTGGAATCGGCAATGTCCTGGTTCTGGCACTTGGGGCAGCGCAGTTCCTTGGTCAGTTGCTGGTAGCGCTCCCGCTCGGCCTGGTCACGGAACTGATAGGTATCGATGGCCGCACTGGCCACACCGGCCACGCCCAGGGCCAGGGCTGCGGCCGCCAACCAACGCCTCATGGCCGGGCCTCGTCAACCAGGCCCTGGTAGAGCGGTGCCAGTTGCTCACGCCAGACGGTGGCATCGACCACCCCCACATGTTTGTAGCGGATAACGCCCTCGGCATCGATCAGGAAGGTTTCCGGCGCGCCGTAGACGCCCAGGTCCAACCCCAGGGTGCCCTCCTCGTCACGGATATCCAGCTGGTAGGGGTTGTGGAACTCGGCCAGCCACTTCTGCGCAGCCGCGTTATCGTCCTTGTAGTTGACCCCGTAGATCACCACACCCTGCTGGGCAAGCTGGTTCAGGTAGGGGTGCTCGACCTTGCACGACGAACACCAGGTCGCCCACACGTTCACCAGCGCCGGGCGGCCCTGCAAATCAGCCTGGGTGAGCGTGCGGTCGCCCTGGGACGATGCCAGGGAGAATACCGGGAACGGCTTGCCGATCATTGCCGAAGGCAGCTCTTCGGGCTTGAGGAACAACCCTTTGTAGAGGAATACCGCCACCAGCAGGAATACCGCCAGTGGCACCACCATGATCCAACGTTTCATGCAACTGCTCCAGACACGCCCAGGGCCTCACGCACCCGGGTCTTGACCTTGACGCGGTAACGCCGGTCGAGGGCCGCGAGCACCCCGCCAAGGCCAGTCAGCAGACCGCCCAGCCAGATCCAGCGGACATAAGGCTTGATGTGCAACCGCACCGCCCAGGCACCGTTTTCCAGCGGTTCACCCAGGGCCACGTACAGGTCGCGGGTAAAGCCTGCGTCGATGCCGGCTTCGGTCATCATCGACTGCTGCACGGTATACAAGCGTTTCTCGGGGTGAAGCGTGGCCACTTCCCGGCCCTCGCGGCTGACCACGATGGTGCCCTTGTCGGAAATGAAGTTCGGCCCTTCAAAATGCTTGGCGCCCTGGAACAGGAAGTGGTACCCGCCCAGTTCCACGCTTTCACCCGGGGCCATGCGCAAATCACGCTCGGCGCTGTTGTTGCTCGACAACACCACGCCCAAAGCACACACCGCGAGCCCAAGGTGCGCCACCTGCATGCCCCAATAGCTGCGGCCAAGCCCCGGCAGGCCCTTGAGCAACCCTTTGTGGCGGGTCTTGTCGAGGATATCGCGCACCCCACCCAGCACTACCCAGGCTGCCAGGGCAAAGGTGGCCAGGGCCGGCCAGTCGAAGTCGTCGACGACAAACCCTGCCAGCGGTGCCATCACTGCACTGCCGATCAGCACCGGGGTCATCATGCTGGCCAGCCACTTGCCGGGGGTGTCCTTCCAGCGCACCACCACGCCCACGCCCAACACCAGCATCAACAGCGCCATCAACGGCAGGAACAACGCATCGAAGTACGGAGGGCCAACCGACAGCTTGGCCCCTGTCAGGGCATCGAGTACCAGCGGGTACAGCGTGCCCAGCAGAATCATCGAGGCCGCTACCACCAGTACCAGGTTGTTGGCCAGCAGCAGTGTTTCACGCGACCATAGGCCGAAGCCCACCTGGCTCTTGACCACCGGCGCACGCAGGGCGAACAGCGTGAGCGAGCCACCCACCACGAACAGCAGGAAGAACAGGATGAAGATGCCGCGGGAGGGGTCGGCTGCAAAGGCGTGAACCGAGGTGAGCACGCCCGACCGCACCAGGAAGGTGCCCAGCAGGCTGAGGGAAAACGCCGCAATGGCCAGCAGCACCGTCCAGCTCTTGAACACACCGCGCTTTTCGGTCACCGCCAGCGAGTGGATCAGCGCCGTGCCCACCAGCCATGGCATGAACGAGGCGTTCTCGACCGGGTCCCAGAACCACCAGCCGCCCCAGCCCAGTTCATAGTAGGCCCACCATGAACCCAGGGTGATGCCCACACCCAGAAACGCCCAGGCGACGATGGTCCAGGGCCGCGACCAGCGCGCCCACGCCGCATCCAGGCGGCCACCGAGCAGCGCGGCGATGGCGAAGGCGAAGGCCACCGAAAAGCCCACGTAGCCCATGTACAGCATCGGCGGGTGAACGATCAGGCCGATGTCTTGGAGCAGCGGGTTGAGGTCGCGGCCATCGACCGGCACCTGCGGCAGCAAGCGCTGGAACGGGTTGGAAGTGATGATCAGGAAGCTCAGAAAGCCCACGCTGATCATGCCCATCACCGCCAGCACGCGGGCCAGCATCACTTGGGGCAGTTGCCGCGAGAAGACCGATACGGCAAAGGTCCAGCCACCCAATATGAGCGCCCACAGCAGCAAGGAGCCCTCGTGGGCGCCCCATACGGCACTGAATTTGTAGTACCAGGGCAACGCGCTGTTGGAGTTGCTGGCCACATACGCCACCGAGAAGTTGTCGGTCATGAACGCATGGGTCAGGCAAGCAAAGGCGAAGGCCAGGAACGCAAACTGGCCCCAGGCCGCGGGGCGTGCCAGGCTCATCCACAGGCTGTCGCCACGCCAGGCGCCAAGCAGCGGAATGCTGGCCTGCACAGCCGCAAAACAGATGGCCAGTATCATCGCCAGCTGGCCGAGTTCGGGTATCACCAGCGCCGCATTCATGGCTGCACCTGCGCTTGGCCGCTTTCCTTCAACGCCTTGGTGACCTCAGGCGGCATGTATTTTTCGTCGTGCTTGGCCAACACTTCATCGGCTACCACTACACCGTCGCCGTTGAGCTTGCCCAAGGCGACAATGCCCTGCCCCTCGCGGAACAGGTCTGGCAGGATGCCGCGGTAGGTAATGGGCACCGACTTGTTGAAATCGGTGACCACAAAGCGCACGTCCAGTGAATCGGACGAACGCTGCACAGAGCCTTTCTCGACCATGCCACCGGCACGAATGCGCGTGTCCTGGGGGGCCTCGCCATTAGCAATCTGGGTAGGGGTGTAGAACAGGTTGATGTTCTGCTGCAATGCGCTCAGGGCAAAGCCCACGGCAACCCCCACGCCGACCAGCAGGCCGACGATCAGCAACAGGCGTTTCTTGCGCTGCGGATTCACTGAATGTTCTCCCGGCGCAAGCGGCGCGCCTCTTCTTGCAGGTAGCGACGGCGGGCCAGCAGTGGCATGGCCACGTTCAGCGCCAGCACCGCCACGCAAATGCCATAGGCGGACCACACGTACAAACCATGGTGGCCCATGGCAAGAAAATCACCGAAGCTGGCAAAACTCATGGTGCGGCCCTCCGGCCAAGGCTGTTTGATACTTCATCCTTGACCCAACTGGAGCGCGCCTCGCGCTTGAGCACTTCCAGGCGCATGCGCATCAGCAGCACGGCGCCAAAAAAGCAGTAGAAACCCAGTGCCGTGCACAGCAGCGGCAGCCACATCTCGGCCGGCATCGCCGGCTTTTCGGTGAGGGTAAAGGTGGCCCCCTGGTGCAGGGTGTTCCACCACTCCACCGAGTACTTGATGATCGGGATGTTCACCACGCCAACGATGGCGAGCACCGCGCAGGCCTTGGCTGCGCTGTCACGATTACTGATTGCCTGCCCCAGCGCAATGATGCCGAAGTACAGGAACAGAAGGATGAGCATGGACGTAAGCCGGGCATCCCAGACCCACCAGCTGCCCCAGGTGGGCTTGCCCCAGATGGCGCCGGTGACCAACGCTACGGCCGTCATCCAGGCGCCAATGGGCGCGGCGCATTGCAAGGCCACATCGGCCAGCTTCATTTTCCATACCAGCCCCACCACACCGGCCACCGCCAGCATCACGTAGCAGGATTGCGCCAGCATCGCCGCTGGCACATGGATATAGATGATGCGGAAGCTGTTGCCCTGCTGGTAGTCCTGGGGGGCGAAAGCCAGGCCCCAGGTGATACCGACCAGCAGCAGCACCAGCGCAGCCACGGCCAGCCATGGCAACAGGCGGCCGCTGATGGCATAGAACCATTTGGGGGAACCCAGCTTGTGGAACCACGTCCAGCTCATTTTCATCAGGGTACATCCAGGGTATTTGCCAGGCTTGAAAGCCCAGGACTCGTTATTCGCCGACGCTGATCTTCAGGCCGGCGGCGATCGCAAAGGGTGCCAGGGTGACAGTCAGGGCTGCCAGGCTGGCGAGCCAGAGCAGCTGGCCGGTTGCGGGCATATTGTGCAATGCCGCTTGCAACGCACCACTGCCCAGGATCAATACTGGGATATACAACGGCAGAATCAACAACGCCAGCAGCAGGCCGCCACGCTTGAGGCCCACCGTCAGCGCCGCGCCCACCGCGCCCAGCAGGCTCAATACCGGCGTGCCCAACAGCAGCGAGCCCAGCAGCACAGGCAGGCAGTGCCCGGGCAGCCCCAGCATCAAGGCCAGCAATGGCGCCAACAATACCAGCGCCAGCCCGGAAAAGATCCAGTGCGCCAGCACCTTGGCCAGCACCATCAGTGCCAGCGGGTGCGGCGACAGCACCCACTGCTCCAGTGAGCCGTCCTCGAAGTCGCTGCGGAACAGGCCGTCCAGCGACAGCAGCACCGCCAGCAGTGCCGCCACCCACACAAGGCCAGGTGACAGGTTCTGCAGTGTCTGGCTTTCGGGGCCGACCGCCAAGGGGAACAACGCCACCACGATGGCGAAGAACACCAACGGGTTGGCCAGTTCGGCCGGGCGGCGGAACAACAGGCGCGCCTCCCGGCGCAGCAACAGGATGAATACGCTCATGCCGCCCACTGCCCCAGGTTCAGTTCGCGGTAACCGGACGGTTTGCAGGCCAGCGCATGGTGAGTGGTCATCACCACGGTGCCGCCTTGTTCGCAGTGGTGTGCGAGGTGCTGCTCCAGTTGCGCCACGCCCTGTTTATCCAGGGCGGTAAAGGGTTCGTCGAGAATCCACAGCGGCGGGCTGGCCAGGTGCAGGCGGGCCAGGGCGACGCGGCGCTGCTGCCCGGCAGACAGGGTATGGCAGGGTACGTCTTCGAAACCACGCAGCCCGACGGCTGCCAGCGCCGCCCAGATGGCCTCGCGGCTGGCAGGCTGGTGCAACGCGCACAACCATGTGAGGTTTTCCTCGGGGGTGAGCAGGTCCTTGATGCCCGCCGCATGGCCGATCCACACCAGGATGCTGGCCAAGGCGTGACGCTGCTCGCCCAAAGGCTTGCCACCCAGCAGGATCTGCCCGGCGGTCGGCTGCATCAGGCCGGCCAGCAGGCGCAGCAGGCTGGTCTTGCCACTGCCGTTGGGGCCACTGATCTGCAACATGTCGCCGGGCCGCAATTCGAACGCGAGGTGCTCGAACAGCAGACGCCAGTCGCGCTCGCAGGCCAGGCCCACGGCTTGGAGGTGAAGAGTCACGGTTTCGCCTTATCGGTTGTAGGGCCCTGGGCGCACACCTGAAGCCCTGCCACTCAAGTCGCCCATCGCGCTGCCGTTATACTGGCAACCACGGGCGGGCGGCATTATTACATGCACAGCCACGCTGCCAAGAGGCTGGGCTCCACAGGTTGTATACAATCATGACTGAAATCAATAGTCTCGGCCCACAAACCGCGACCAGCGCCCAAGCAGTGAAAGCGGCCATGACCGGCGAACTGCTGCGCCTGACCCAGGCTCAGCCGGGTTTGCTCGCCCCGGGCGAGACGGCGCAAGCCGAAGTGGTGTCCATGCGCCAGGCCGGCCAGGATTTTCAGTTGGTGTTGCGCCTGATGCAAGCCAATGGCCTGCAAACCCAGTTGCAGGCCAATGCCAGCCAGCCCCTGCCACAGGGTAGCCAGGTGACCGTGAGCCAGCCTGAGGCCGGCCGCCTGGCCATCCTGCTGCAACAGGCCAGTGCCAGCCAGGTAGCCACCCTCACCCGCCTTGATACCAGCCAGGTGCCCATTGGTACGCTGCTACAGGGCAAGGTGCTGACCAACCAGGTGCTGCCTGCCACGGCCGACCAACCTGCCAGCTACCGGGCATTGGTGAGCCTGTTGAACACTGCTCAGGCTGGCGCCGTGCTGGCTATCGACAGCCCCCGCCCCCTGGCCCTGGGCAGTTTGCTCAGCGGGTTGGTACAAGGCGATCAGTCACTGCGCTTCGTCCCGCTCAGCGGCAGGCAGGACCAGCTCAGCATCGCCCAACAGTTGCTCACCCAGCAGAACCGCCAGGCATCATTGCCCGGCCTGCTGAGCGCGCTGCAACAGCTGGTGAGCGATCCAGGTACCGATACCGACGTACGCGCCAGCACCGGGCGCCTGCTGGCGGCCTTGCCGACGGCCACGCAACTGGGCGATGCCAAGGCGCTGATGCAGGCCCTGGGCAACAGCGGCGCCTTTCTGGAAGCCAAGCTGCTGGCCGGTGGCGCGCCGGCGCTGGCCACCGACCTCAAGGCCAACCTGCTTCAGCTCATCGCCCAGGCCACCACCAATGCCGCGATCAACCCGCCACCGGCCACCTTGGCCGCCGCCATGCCGGCGCTGGCGCGCAATGCCCTGGGGATGCTCGAACGGGTTTCGCCCAAGCCACAGCCCGGTGGGTTTCCGCTCCCCTCCAAACTGCTCCAGGCCCTGGAGGACGAAGGCGACCTGCAAGCGCTGCTGCGCCTGGCTGCGGCGGCCATTTCCCGCCTGCAGAGCCATGCCATGAGCAGCCTGCAGCAAACCGGCACGCTGGAGAACGGCAACCTGCAGACCACCTGGCAAACTGAAATCCCCATCCGCCATGGGCAGGACTTCATCCCGATGCAGGTCAAGCTGCAACGGGAGGAAACCCCCGAACAACAGGCCGAGCGCAAGCACCAGGCGCAGGATTCCCTGCAGGCACTGTGGCGCATCGAGCTGGCATTCGACCTGGCCCCCCTCGGCCCTTTGCAGGTGCAGGCACAGCTCACCCAAGGCTGCCTGAGCGGCCAGCTGTGGGCGGAGCGGGAACGCACCGCGCGCCTGATCGATACCGAACTCGGCGCGCTGCGCGCTGGCTTGCTGGCCCGCGGGCTGCACGTGGGCGACCTGCAATGCCACCCGGGCATTGCACCGCAAGGCCCCAGCACCCGGGTAGAACAACGCTGGGTGGATGAAAACGCATGAGCCTGAAAACCCCACGCCAGGCCATCGCCCTGAGCTATGACGGCCAGCAGGCACCCACGCTCAGCGCCAAAGGTGACGACGAACTGGCCGAAGCGATCATGGCCATTGCCCGTGAACACGAAATTCCCATCTATGAAAATGCCGAGCTGGTGCGCTTGCTGGCCCGGCTGGAACTGGGCGACCAGATACCCGAAGCCCTGTACCTGACCATCGCCGAAATCATCGCCTTCGCCTGGCAGTTACGCGGCAAAGTGCCGCCTGGTTTCGATGACACGCCGGAGCCTGAGCGCGATATAACCCCGAACCTGCCGCGTTTGCCGGGGGCCTGACCCGGCCGCAGGCAATTATTGTGGGGGGCGCTGCGCACCCCATCGCGAGCTACGCTCGCTCCTACGGGCCGGGGTGGTACCCGCTTACCGACCCGTTCAGGGCCCCTCTCGCCATTGTGCCGCCTGGTCCATCACACAGGTCAATCACCATGGCAATCACCCTCGTCAACCCTGCCGGCGAACAGTTCGTTCGGCGCCATCTGCAGAACATCCCTCGCCCCGACCGCCAAGCCGCCAGCGCCGTACGCGAGTGGGCACGCGCCCAGGGCCACGACCTGGACCCGGACACCACCGACGCGGTCACCCTGCACTACCGCGGCAACCAGGCGATCATTACCCAGCGCCTGTCACTGACCCAGGCGGTGCTGGCCAACTGGCAAGGCGAAACCAGCAAGAACCTGATCGGGCAATTGTTCCCAGGCGGCTGGGCCGGCCAATGGCCTGGGCAAACCCTGCACATCGTCGAGCGCCTCCCCGAACCGGGCGCCCTGGACAACAGCGCCCCGTTCTCGGTGTTCAACGGCCTGTTCCACCGCACAAGCCCCGCCCGCTACGACAACGCCACACACCTGCCGATTGACGTCGAAGCGTTGCAGCGCTTTGTCTGGAACCTGGATTTCCACACACACTTCGTCGGTATGCTCGATGACTACTGGCGTGACGCCGCGCAGCAGCACAGCAAGGCCCTGCAGATCAGCTTCATTGCCGCCTGCAACAAACAGGTCCAGGAAGGCTCGCTGAGCGCAACCGGCCGCCTGCTGGCCTGGCAGGCTGCAGGGCTTGCACCGCGCGCAAAGGGGTTCAAAGCCCGGCTGTTGAACATCTATGGCTATGCCGCCACCGACCTGATCGTCATGGCCGATGCCGCGCACAATCACGTGTTGATGTACCTGCCTGGCAATGCCTCACCCCTGCACGAATTCACCGGCATGGCAGCCATGAAGGACTGGGTGGGCGAGCAATGTCGCGACCCGCAGAAACGCCAGGCACTGCGGCAGTATTTCAGGCTGGCAGACACCCCGGACGGGCTCGATTTCAGCGGGCTGGACACGGCCCTGCTAGGCCTTGGAGTTTACCCTGCCTTCCCCCACCGCTCGCCCAACCGGCCAGGGTTTACCACCGACGGGAAATGGCCGCCACGCCAATACGTCAACTACAAAGTCGCTAAATACAGCCCGGAAGTGACAGGCGATTTGTTCGCCGCCATTACCGAACGCCAACGCGCGCGCAGTTACGCCGACGCCGATTTCACCATCACCAGTGACCATGAGGTGACCAAGGGCAGGTGGCGCGGCTACCTGACCACATCGATCAACCTGCTGGCGCCGTTCGCGATCGTGGTGCCAGAGCTGATCCCCCTGCTGGCAGCAGCAGGCATCGGCCAGTTCGGCATGGGCCTGGATCAGGCCATCAATGGCAAATCAGTGGAGGACAAGGCAGAGGGTGTTTCGGGCGCGGTCTACGGGCTGCTCAATGCACTGCCATTTACCGCAGAGCTGGCCACCCGGGCGACGACGCTGCTGCCACCGCCGCGCGGCGTGTTCAGGGTGCCGATCCGCCTCAACGAGCACTTGGGCTACCCGCTGAGCCCGATCAACCCGCCGCACTTCCCAGAGCCCGACGTGGGCGCCTATTTCTGGGAAGAAGTGGCAGCAGTGCCGGCAGACGATAGCCCGGTTGCGCAGTCGGTAATCAGGACACCGGTCAGCCAAAGTGGCCCGGCAAAGCTGCAATCGATGATCCGTGGTTACAACGCCGAAGTGCTGTACGACGCCGAATACGATGCGTTCATCGCCAGCAATGCCCTCAACGATGTGCAGCCCGTTTGTTACCAGGCCGCCGAAGGGCGCCCAGGGCTGTTCAGGATCTCCCCTCGGGAACGCCCGGTCACCGACGGCATGCGCATGGCCACCCTGCGGGGCCTGGGGGTGGATATCCAGCTGCCCATCCAGGTGCCGGCGATTGACGCCCAGGCCGTGCAGCCCATCCCCAAGACCCTCTCCAGCATCTGGGTGGGCAACAAGGTGATTGCTCCCGAGCTGCTGGACAACCTGGCTACCAATGCCAGGCGCCTGGGCAGCAGCCCGTACCGCTACCGGCTGTATCTGTCGAACGCAGATGCGCGGGCGTTCGAGGCCAACCGGCACCTGCTGGCAACAAGGGCCCCCGGCCTGGAAGTGGTGACGCTGGAAGAGCAGCCCTTCTACCAGTCCTGGCGCGACAGCCCTCATTACCCACAGTATCACCAGGCAATCAACGGCCCCGGGGCCAATTTTTCGTCGGCGTCCGATATCCTGCGCTACCCGCTGCTGCACCATGAGGGTGGGGTCTACCTGGATGTGGACGATACGCTGTTCCCGCACCCTGACGATCCACTTGACCCCTCGCGTGCAGCTATCGACACCGTAGAACTGGCCACTACCCCCGACGGCCTGGTGCTGGGTGACCCGGCCAACAACGACACCCTGGGCATGCACTGCCAGTACAACAGCAACATGATCGGCAGCCACCCCAACAACCCTACCCTGCAGGTGATCGCCGATACCCTGCACGAGCGCTATCTCGCCAATGGGGACTTCTACGGCTACAAGCCGATGGCAGGCACCCCTGAATTCAAGGCCTACGCCAAGCGCCTGAGCCAGTTGACCGGGCCGGGCCTGCTCAATGACGTGATTGACCGATGCCTGCCCAGGTTGCGGCTGCTGCGCCAACTGAGCAACCTGCAGACCCTGCCACAAAGCAAGCCGCTGTATCTGGTTGACAGCAAGCAGGCCGAGATCATCGCGGCCGTACAGGCCGACCAGGCGCTGAACCGCGTCGCCCAGGTGGGCAACTACCACTCCTGGGGCAGGCCCTGACAGCACGAGGGCGACTTGCGTCGCCCTTTTTTGCTTCACTCGCTGCGGTGCAGCTTGCTCATCAGCTCGGCTTCGGCCTGGGTCAGGCCACAGGTTTCGGTCAGTTCGGAAACACTGGCCCCCATGCTCACCAGCCGCGCAGCCTGGGTGAAGGTGACGCTGCTGGGGTCGTGCTGCTCCAGGCGCTCCAGGCGGTCCGGCAAGCCGGCAACCACCGCCCGCACTTCATGGATAGCCTCGCCCATGCGCACGCTGCCGTTCTGGTAATCATCCAGGCGCTTGTTCAGGTCCTTGATGCGCTGGTCGCGCATGGCATCGATGACCTGCTGGTGGGCGACAGCCTCGCGCTGGCGCCTGGCATAGTTCAGGAAGTACCAGGCACTCAGCGCCCACAGCAGCGCCAACAGAATGACCGCAACCTCGAAGATCAACTCAGATGTTCTCCAGCTCGGACCACTCTTCCTCGGTCATCATCTTGTCCAGCTCGACCAGAATCAGCAGCTCGCCGTTCTTGTTGCACACGCCCTGGATGAACTTGGCCGACTCTTCGTTACCCACGTTCGGCGCGGTTTCGATTTCCGACTGACGCAGGTAGACCACTTCGGCCACGCTGTCGACCAGAATACCCACCACCTGCTTGTCGGCTTCGATGATGACGATCCGGGTGTTGTCGGTCACCTCGGTGGGCATCAGGCCGAAGCGCTGGCGGGTGTCGATCACAGTGACCACATTACCGCGCAGGTTGATGATGCCCAGCACATAGCTGGGTGCACCCGGCACCGGGGCGATTTCGGTGTAGCGCAGCACTTCCTGCACCTGCATCACGTTGATGCCGTAGGACTCGTTGTCCAGACGGAAGGTAACCCACTGCAGGATCGGATCTTCGGAACCTTGTGCGGACGACTTTTTCATTCCCCTACCCCTTGAAATCCGCCTTCGGCGGTGTGTTCGGTGTCATTTTCGGTTTGGCGTGCATCTGCTTGACGGCGCCGCTGGCGATCAGCTCGGCCAGTTCAGCAACATCCAGTAACGCACACATGTGTTCGATTACCGTGCCAGCCAGCCACGGGCGTTGGCCCCGCTGGCTGCGCCACTTGATCTCGGACGGGTCCAGGCGCAGCGAACGGCTGACCTGATGCACGGCCAGCCCCCATTCATAGCCCTGAACAGAAATTACGTACTGCAGGCCCTGTCGGAAGTCATCGCGGTAACGGTCGGGCATAACCCAGCGCGCCGTGTCCAGCACCTTCAGGTTACCGGCCTGGCAGGTGAGGATGCCAAGGAACCACTCGGGTTGGCCGAACAAAGGCGTCAGTTCCTGACCGGCCAGGTTGTAGATCGAGCCAAGGCACACCAGCGGCACTGCCAGGGTCAGCCCAGCCACGTCGAACAGCAGGCACTCGAACGGCTCGGCAGCCCAGGCCGGGCGACCATCGACGGTGGCGGGCGGCGCGGGCAGGCCCGGCGCCGGCAGGTGTACGTCCACCAGCGGCACCGCAGGTTCCACTGCCGGGGGCTCGATCAGCACCGGGATACTGGCCTCGGCCACCACCTGCTGTTCAACCACCGTGACTACCGGTGCCTGCACGGGCATCACGCTGGGCAGCACAGCCAGACGGGGCTCGGCGAAGGGCCGCGGGGTGGTGGGCCGTGGTGGCGCTACAGCGGGCGAGCGCGCAGGCGGCTGCGCATCGCGGGCCTGCTCTTCGCGCACGGCCTGGGCAAATTCGTCGGTGGCTACGGGCGCGTCGAGAATGTCATCGGCTTCGGTGGCCTCCTGCAGCAGGCCGTCCAGGTAAGACTGCAGCGCCATCTGCGGCTTGCTGCCGGCGTGTCGGGTTTGCGTCGTCATCAGGCCACCTGCGCTGCGGGCTTGTAGGTCAACAGGTGCTTGAGCAGCGCCCGGTAGGCCAGCAGCCCACGGCTCTTGTTGTCGAACTGCGAGGGCGTGACGCCCTTGCGGCTTGCGTCACGCAGCCGTGTGTCGACCGGAATGTAGCCCTGCCAGACCTGCTCGCCGTAGGTGTCGCGCAACAGCTTGAGCGTGCTCAGCGAGGCCTGGGTGCGGCGGTCGAACAGGGTCGGTACGATCTGGTAAGGCAGCGCCTGCTTGCGCGAGCGGTTGATCATGGCCAGGGTGCCGACCATGCGCTCCAGGCCTTTGACCGCAAGAAATTCGGTTTGTACGGGGATCACCAGCTGCTGGCTGGCCGCCAGGGCGTTGACCATCAGCACGCCGAGCAACGGTGGGCTGTCGATAAGCGCAAAGTCGAAATCCTGCCACAGTTGCGCCAGACTCTTGGCGATCACCAGGCCAAGGCCATTCTGCCCGGGGGACTGGCGTTCCAGCACGGCCAGCGCCGTGCTGGAGGGCAGCAGCGAGATGCGTTCGTCGCTGGTGGGCAACAGCAGTTGCCCAGGCAAGCCTTCGGGCACCCCGCCCTTGTGCAGGAACAGGTCGTAGCAGCTGTGTTCCAGGGCATCGGGGTTGTGCCCGAAATAGCTGGTCATCGAGCCGTGCGGATCGAGGTCGACGACGACCACGCGCTTACCGGCATCAGCCAACAGGCCAGCCAGCGCGATGGTGGTGGTCGTCTTGCCGACGCCACCCTTTTGATTGGCTACTGCCCACACTCTCATAGACTGACTCTTGAACCGTTCATGACGCAGAATCCCCGTGGCCATCCGGCAGCGACGGGGTTAGCGGTGCCAGAGAATTGACGAGTCATTGCCCTGCCACCGTGGCAGCGGTTGCCGGTGCACTTTGTGTGCCAGCCCGGCGCAATGCCGCGTCCGGTGTGGCGTTGGCCGTGCCGGTACCGGTCAGGCTGCGGCGTACTTCAAGGTTGCGTGAGATCACCAGCACCACCCGCCGGTTGCGCGCACGCCCCTCTGGCGAATCGTTGCTGGCCACCGGCTGATATTCGCCATACCCCACCGAAGCCATGCGCGCAGGGTTGACCCCGTTCATCGCCAGCAGCCGCACGATGCTGGCCGCCCGCGCGGAGGACAGCTCCCAGTTGGTGGGGTACTGCGCCGTGCGGATAGGCAAGTTGTCGGTGAAACCCTCCACATGCACAGGGTTGGCGAAAGGCTTGAGGATGTTGGCCACCTTTTCGATGATGGCGAACGCATTGTCGCTGGGCATGGCGTCGCCGCTGCCAAACAGCAGCGATGAATTGAGCTCGATCTCGATCCACAGCTCGTTGCCGCGCACGGTCATCTGGTCGCTCTTGATCAGGTCGCCAAAAGCGTCGCGCACATCATCGCTGATGGTCTTGAGCGGGTCGCTGCTGGACGCCGCCAGGCCTGCTTCGGTCTGTTGGCTGTCGTTGACCAGCGGTTCTGCCGGGCGCACGCTGAGCGGGCGCTCCTCGCCAATGGGGATGGCCTTCATGCTGCGCTCCGGGTCGTTGAACACCCCGAGCAGGGCCTGGGAAACCACTTTGTACTTGCCCTCGTTGATCGAGGAAATCGAATACATCACCACAAAAAAGGCAAACAGCAAGGTGATGAAGTCGGCGTAGGAGACCAGCCAGCGTTCGTGGTTTTCCGGTTCTTCGGCATGGCGGCGACGGCGCATGGGCTACTCCATGAAGCCTTGCAGCTTCAATTCGATCGAACGCGGGTTCTCACCCTCGGCAATCGACAGCAGGCCTTCGAGCAGCATTTCGCGGTAACGCGACTGGCGCATTACCAGGGCCTTGAGCTTGTTCGCCACCGGCAGCAGCACCAGGTTGGCACTGGCCACCCCGTAGATGGTGGCGACGAAGGCCACGGCAATACCGTTGCCCAGTTGCGAAGGGTCGGCCAGGTTGCCCATCACATGGATCAACCCCATCACGGCGCCGATGATGCCGATGGTCGGCGCGTAGCCGCCCATGCTCTCGAACACCTTAGCCGCCTGCAAGTCGCGGCTTTCCTGGGTCAGGAAGTCCACTTCGAGGATGCTGCGGATGGCCTCGGGCTCGGCGCCATCGACCAGCAGCTGCAGGCCCTTGCGCGCATAAGGGTCGGGCTCACCGTCCGCAACGCCTTCCAGGCCCAGCAGGCCCTCCTTGCGCGCCGTCAGGCTCCAGTTGACCACACGGTCGACACCGCCAGGCAGGTCGACCCTGGGCGGGAACAGGATCCAGCGCAATATCTGCAGCGCCCGCTTGAACGACGACAGCGGCGACTGCAACAACGCCGCCGCCAGCGTACCGCCCAGCACGATCAGCGCTGCCGGCCCATTGACCAGCGCGCCGACATGCCCGCCCTCAAGGAAATTGCCGCCTACGATGGCAACAAAAGCCAGGATCAGGCCGATCAGGCTGAGCACGTCCATCAGACGCACGCCTCCACCAGGTGCCTACCGATGTCATCCAGGCTGTACACCGCATCGGCCAGGTTGGCCTTGACGATGGCCATGGGCATGCCGTAGATCACGCAGCTGGCTTCATCCTGGGCCCACACGGTGCTACCGCCCTGCTTGAGCAACCGCGCACCCTCGCGACCGTCTGCCCCCATGCCGGTCAGCACTACGGAGAGCACCTTGTCGCCATAGGACTTGGCCGCAGAGCCGAAGGTGATGTCCACGCAGGGCTTGTAGTTCAGGCGCTCATCGCCCGGCAGGATTTTCACCGTGCCACGGCCGTCGATCATCATCTGCTTGCCACCCGGTGCCAGCAGCGCAAGCCCTGGGCGCAGCATGTCGCCGTCCTCGGCTTCCTTGACACTGATGCGGCACAGTTTGTCCAGGCGCTCGGCAAAGGCCTTGGTGAACGCGGCGGGCATGTGCTGGATGAGCACGATGGGCGCCGGGAAGTTCGCCGGCAGCTGGGTCAGCACACGCTGCAGCGCCACCGGCCCACCGGTGGAGGTACCAATCGCCACCAGTTTGTAGGGTTTGCGCTTGGGGGCCGGAGAATGCGCCGGCGCCGGGGCCGCAGCCGTTGGCCGTGCGGGCGCGGGTGCCGCGCTGCGCACCGGCGCCGTGGTGGCGGTACCCTGGCTGCCCGAGGCGGGCGCAGGCGCAGGCGCGGTGCGGGCGTAGCTGGGAATACGGCGGTTGCTGCGCGAAATGGTATGTACCTTTTCGCACAGCATCTGCTTGACCTTGTCGGGGTTGCGCGAGATGTCCTCGAAGTTTTTCGGCAGGTAGTCCACGGCGCCTGCGTCCAGCGCATCGAGGGTAACGCGGGCGCCCTCGTGGGTCAGCGACGAGAACATCAGCACGGGGGTTGGGCAGCGCTGCATGATGTGGCGCACGGCGGTGATGCCATCCATCATGGGCATTTCGTAGTCCATGGTGATGACATCGGGCTTGAGCGCCAGTGCCTGGTCGATCGCTTCCTTGCCGTTGGTCGCGGTACCTACTACCTGGATCGTCGGGTCCGCCGACAGGATTTCCGAGACACGGCGGCGGAAGAAACCGGAATCATCCACCACCAGGACCTTGACTGCCATAAACACTCCATTAGGCGGCGCCACCCGCCAGGGGGCGCCACCGAAATCAAATACGCCGGGCGGCGTAACGCTTGAGCATGCTCGGGACGTCGAGAATCAGCGCAATGCGGCCGTCGCCGGTAATCGTGGCCCCGGACATGCCGGGGGTGCCCTGCAGCATCTTGCCCAACGGCTTGATTACCACTTCTTCCTGGCCAACCAGTTGATCGACGACAAAGCCGATGCGCTGGGTACCGACCGAAAGAATCACCACATGCCCTTCGTGCTGTTCTTCATGGACCTGGCCCTGAACCAGCCAGCGCTTGAGGTAGAACAACGGCAGCGCCTTGTCACGCACGATCACCACTTCCTGGCCATCGACCACATTGGTGCGTGACAGGTCCAGGTGGAAAATCTCGTTGACGTTGACCAGCGGGAAGGCGAATGCCTGGTTGGCCAGCATCACCATCAGGGTCGGCATGATCGCCAGGGTCAACGGCACCTTGATGACGATCTTCGAACCCTGGCCCTTGGCCGAGAAGATGTTGATGGAACCGTTGAGCTGGGAAATCTTGGTTTTCACCACGTCCATGCCCACGCCACGCCCGGACACGTCCGAGATTTCGGTTTTGGTCGAGAACCCGGGGGCGAAGATCAGGTTGTAGCAGTCCGACTCGCTCAGGCGCTCGGCGGCGTCCTTGTCCATCAGGCCCTTTTCCACGGCCTTGGCACGCAGGATGTTCGGGTCCATGCCTTTGCCGTCATCGGAAATCGACAGCAGGATATGGTCACCTTCCTGCTCGGCCGACAACACCACCCGCCCGGTACGGGCCTTGCCGGCTTCTTCACGCTCGTCGGGCATTTCCACACCGTGGTCCACGGCGTTGCGCACCAAGTGCACCAATGGGTCGGCCAGCGCCTCGACCAGGTTCTTGTCCAGGTCGGTTTCTTCGCCCACCAGTTCCAGGTTGATTTCTTTCTTCAACTGCCGGGCCAGGTCGCGTACAAGGCGCGGGAAGCGCCCGAACACCTTCTTGATCGGCTGCATGCGCGTCTTCATCACCGCGGTCTGCAGGTCGGCAGTGACCACGTCGAGGTTGGACACGGCCTTGGACATGGCCTCGTCGCCGCTGTTCAGGCCCAGGCGCACCAGGCGGTTACGCACCAGCACCAGTTCGCCGACCATGTTCATGATCTCGTCCAGGCGCGCGGTATCGACCCGCACGGTGGTTTCGGCCTCGCTGGCGCCATGCTTTTCGGCTGCAGGCGCCGGCGCTCGGGGTGCCGGGGCTGGGGCGGGCTTGGCGGCAGCCGCGGGTGCCGCAGCGGCAGGCCTGGCGACCGGCGCAGGCTCGGCCTGTGCGGCAGGTGCCGGCTGTACCTTGGCGGGCGCTTCGGCAGCGGCCACCTCCCCGGTGAACTTGCCCTTGCCATGCAGTTGGTCCAGCAGCGCCTCGAATTCGTGCTCGCTGATTTCGTCACCCACCGCAGCCGTGGCTTCGGCCACCGGTGCCGGGGCTTTCGCGGCAGGCAAGGCATCGGCCTGGAAGGTGCCCTTGCCATGCAACTGGTCGAGCAGGGATTCGAACTCGGCATCGGTGATTTCGTCGCTGGCCGCCTGCTGGCTGGCAGGCGCAGGTGCAGCGGCCACTTCGGCGCTGAACTGGCCCTTGCCGTGCAACTGGTCGAGCAACGATTCGAATTCCGCGTCGGTGATGTCATCACCGCCCGCGCTCACGGCTTCGCCTTGCACCTGTTCGGCGGCGGCCTGCGCCTTCACCGCATCCAGCGAATCGAGCAACTGCTCGAATTCGCTGTCGGTGATATCCGCGTCGGCTTCGGCCTCAGCCACAGGAGGCTGGGCCACCGGCTCGGGCGCTACCGCTGCAGGCGCCGGGGCCGGCGCTGCGGCACCCGGCTCGGCCAGCCGCGCCAGGGCGGCCAGCAGCTCGGGCGTTGCAGGCGTCACTTCGCTGCGCTCGCGCACCTGGCCAAACATGCTGTTGACGGTATCCAGTGCTTCGAGCACCACGTCCATCAATTCCGAGTCGACCCGGCGCTCACCTTTGCGCAACACGTCGAACACGTTCTCGGCGATGTGGCAGCACTCCACCAGCTCGTTGAGCTGGAGGAAGCCGGCGCCCCCTTTTACAGTGTGGAAACCGCGAAAAATCGCATTGAGCAGGTCGGCATCGTCCGGCCGGCTTTCCAGCTCGACCAGTTGCTCGGACAGTTGCTCAAGTATTTCGCCGGCCTCTACCAGGAAATCCTGGAGGATTTCTTCATCGGCGCCGAAGCTCATCAAACGTGCTCCTTAAAAACCCAGGCTGGACAGCAGATCATCGACATCGTCCTGACCGGACACAACGTCTTCACGCTTATCGGCATGAATCTGCGGACCTTCACCCCGAGTCGGATGTTTTTCTCGATCTTTTTCTGCACGCAATTGATCTTGGTCATGCTGGATGCCGGCGAAGCGGTCCACCTGGCTGGCCATCATCACCAGTTTCAGCAGGTTGCTTTCCACTTCCGTCACCAGGGCAGTGACCCGTTTGATCACCTGCCCGGTCAGGTCCTGGTAGTCCTGGGCCAGCAGAATGTCGTTCAGATGGCCAGCCACCTTGCGGTTGCCTTCAGCGCTGTGCGTCAAGAAACTGTCGACACGTTTGACCAGGTCGCGGAACTCCGTGGCGGCCACTTCGCGGCGCATGAAGCGCTGCCAGTCTGCGCTCAGGGCGTTGGCTTCGGTGGCCAGGCCGTTGAGCACCGGGGTGCTTTCTTCGACCAGGTCCATGGTGCGGTTGGCCGCGCCTTCGGTGAGCTTGACCACATAGGACAGGCGCTCGGTGGCGTCAGTAATCTGCGACACCTCTTCGGCCTGCGGGATGGTCGGGTCGATCTGGAAACTGACGATGGCGCTGTGCAGCTCACGGGTCAGCTTGCCAACTTCCTGGTACAAGCCGCGATCGCGGGTCTGGTTCAGCTCGTGAATCAGCTGCACCGCCTCGCCGAAACGGCCCCGCTCCAGGCTTTCTACCAGCTCCTGGGCATGCTTCTTGAGCGTGGATTCAAACTCGCCCAACGACGTTTGTGATGAATTCATGGCGCGCCCCCTGACGTGACTCAGCCGTTGACGCGTTCGAAGATCTTCTCGATCTTTTCTTTGAGAACCTGCGCGGTGAACGGCTTGACCACATAGCCGTTAACGCCGGCCTGGGCCGCTTCGATGATCTGGTCACGCTTGGCTTCAGCCGTGACCATCAGCACCGGCAAGGCCCTGAGCTTGTCGCTGGCGCGCACCTTGCGCAGCAGGTCGATGCCCGACATGCCCGGCATGTTCCAGTCGGTCACCAGGAAGTCGTAGTGGCCGTTTTCCAGCATCGGCAGCGCCGTGGTGCCGTCATCGGCTTCTTCGGTGTTGCTGAACCCCAGGTCACGCAGCAGGTTCTTGATGATCCGCCGCATCGTCGAAAAGTCGTCGACGATGAGGATTTTCATGTTCTTGTCCAATTAGACCTCCAAGCAGTCTCAAACGCGCTCGGCCCCGAGCGCGCACTCAATCAATTCGGTACAACGTGGAAAACGACTACAACGACAGCGGGCTTAACGTGCCCGCCACTCCCCCAGACGGCTGCGCAAGCGCGCGGCGCATTGGCTGTGCAACTGGCTGACCCGCGATTCGCTGACACCAAGGACCTCGCCGATCTCCTTGAGGTTCAGCTCCTCGTCATAGTAAAGCGCCAGTACCAGGCGTTCACGCTCGGGCAGGTTGGCAATGGCATCGGCCAATGCGGCCTGGAAACGCTCGTCCTCCAGGCCACGGGCAGGCTCAGCCTGGCCACTGGCACCATCCTCATGCAGCCCTTCGTGCTCGCCGTCCTGCAACAGGTCGTCAAAACTGAACAGGCGACTGCCCAGGGTATCGTTCAAGATCCCGTAGTAATCATCGAGACTCAACTTGAGTTCGGCAGCAACTTCATGATCTTTAGCGTCACGGCCGGTTCTTGCTTCAACGGCGCGCATGGCATCACTGACCATGCGGGTGTTGCGGTGCACCGAACGCGGCGCCCAGTCACCCTTGCGCACCTCGTCGAGCATGGCCCCGCGGATGCGGATGCCGGCGTAGGTTTCGAAGCTGGCGCCCTTGCTGGCGTCGTATTTGTTGGCCACTTCCAGCAGCCCGATCATGCCGGCCTGGATCAGGTCCTCGACCTGGATGTTGGCTGGCAGCCGTGCCAGCAGGTGGTAGGCAATGCGCTTGACCAGCGGGGCGTAGCGCTCGATCAGTTGGTACTGCGCGTCCTTCGACGCGCGGCTGTACATCTTGAAGCCGCTGGCACTCATAGCACCGGACCCGCACTGGTGGGTTGCACCAGGCGCTCGACGAAGAACTCCAGGTGGCCGCGTGGGTTGGCTGGCAACGGCCAGGTGTCCACCTTCTGGGCGATGGCCTTGAAGGCCAGGGCGCATTTGGAGCGCGGGAAGGCTTCGTAGACCGCGCGCTGTTTCTGCACGGCCTTGCGCACGCATTCGTCGTAGGGCACGGCGCCCACGTATTGCAGGGCCACGTCCAGAAAACGGTCGGTCACCTTGGTCAGCTTGGCGAACAGGTTGCGCCCTTCCTGCGGGCTCTGCGCCATGTTGGCCAGCACGCGGAAGCGGTTCATGCCGTAGTCGCGGTTCAGCAGCTTGATCAGCGCATAGGCGTCGGTGATGGACGTGGGCTCGTCGCACACCACCAGCAGGACCTCCTGGGCGGCGCGGACAAAGCTGACCACCGAGTCACCAATACCGGCAGCGGTGTCGATCACCAGCACGTCAAGGTTGTCACCGATCTCGCTGAACGCCTGGATAAGCCCCGCGTGCTGGGCGGGCGCCAGGTGCACCATGCTCTGGGTGCCCGAGGCGGCCGGCACGATACGCACCCCGCCAGGGCCCTGCAGCATCACATCGCGCAGCTCGCAGCGCCCCTCGATCACGTCCGCGAGGGTGCGTTTGGGGGTGAGGCCCAGCAGGACGTCGACATTGGCCAGGCCCAGGTCGGCGTCCAGCAGCATGACCCTGCGGCCCAGTTCGGCCAGTGCCAGGGACAGGTTCACTGAAACGTTGGTCTTGCCGACGCCACCTTTGCCGCCGGTCACGGCGATCACCTGTACGGGATGCATGCTACCCATGTCTGTTCTTTACCTTGTCTCGCTGGGACTCAGGCCACACGAAGGGCAATTCTGCGTGCCCCTTGGCATAGCTACCTTGCACACACTTCATGTTCAACCCACTCGCCGAGGGTTGTGGTAGAGATCAGCGAACATGTCGGCCATGGCCTCTTCGCTGGGCTCATCCTGCTGTTGCACACTGACCGCCCGGGTGACCAATTGGTGCCCGCGTGGCAGGTGAAGATCGTCCGGAATGCGCGGCCCATCGGTCAGATAGGCCACCGGCAGCCGGTAACTGATGGCAAGGCTCAGCACATCGCCGAGGCTTGCCGATTCATCAAGTTTGGTCAGGATGCAACCGGCCAGGCCACAGCGGCTGTAGCTGTGGTAGGCGGCGGTGAGCACCTGCTTCTGGCTGGTGGTGGCCAGCACCAGGTAATTCTTCGCGGCGATGCCCCGCCCTGCCAGGGTTTCGAGCTGCATGCGCAGGGCCGGGTCGCTGGCCTGCAGGCCAGCGGTGTCGATGAGGACCACGCGCTTGCGCAGCAGCGGCTCCAGCGCCGCGGCCAGGGACTGACCGGGGTCGACGTAGGTGACCGGCACGTTGAGGATGCGGCCCAGGGTCTTGAGCTGCTCCTGGGCACCGATGCGAAAACTGTCCATGCTCACCAGCGCCAGGTTGTTCGCGCCGTACTTGAGCACATAGCGTGCGGCCAGCTTGGCCAGGGTGGTGGTCTTGCCCATGCCGGCCGGGCCGACCACGGCAATCACACCGCCCGCCTCGATCGGCTCCACCTCCGGGATATCGATCATGCGTGCCAGGTGCGCCAGTAGCATGCGCCAGGCATGGCGCGGCTCCTCAATCTCGCCGGTCAGCGCCAGCAGCTCCCGGGCGATTGGCCCGGACAGGCCCAGGCGCTGCAGCCGGCGCCACAGCGTAGCCTGTTGCGGCTTGCTGCCTTGCAGCTGGGTCCACGCCAGTGAGCCCAGCTGCACTTCGAGCAACTGGCGCAGGCCCGAAAGCTCGGAGCGCATGGCATCGAACAGACGCGGGTCTACCGAGGCCTGGGCGGGGGCAGCGGCCGGCTGAGGGGCATCCACATGGGGTTCAACCAGCGGTTCGGCAGCGGTCAACGATTGCCCGGCAAACAATTGGCGGTTGCTCTCGCTGTTGTCCTGACGCTGGTCGAGCTCGGCCTGAACCGTGGCAATGCGCGAGTGGGTCTTGCGCAGTTCTTCTTCAAGCTCGGCATTGGGCACCCGCGGTGCCAGGGCGGACAATTTGTAGTCGAGCGCCGCCGTCAGCTCGACACCGCCGGCAATGCGGCGGTTACCGATGATGGCCGCATCAGCGCCCAGCTCATCGCGAACCAGCTTCATGGCCTGACGCATATCAGCAGCGAAAAATCGCTTAACTTGCATTATCCACTACCTCAGCCGTTAGGGCCCACGGTGGCAACGATGGTGACTTGCTTGTTGTCAGGAATTTCCTGATACGCCAGCACGTGCAGGTTCGGTACAGCCAGCCGGCCAAAACGCGAAAGCATGGCGCGGATCGGGCCGGCGACCAGAAGGATGGCCGGTTGGCCCTGCATCTCCTGACGCTGGGCGGCTTCGATCAGCGAACGCTGCAGCTTTTCGGCCATGCTCGGCTCCAGAAGAACACCGTCTTCCTGACCTTGCCCGGCCCGTTGCAGACTATTGAGCAAAATCTGTTCCAACCTGGGTTCAAGGGTGATCACAGGCAGCTCGGACTCAACGCCTACAATGCTTTGCACGATGGCGCGACACAATCCGACGCGTACTGCCGCCACCAGCGCGGCGGTATCTTGACTCTTGGCCGCATTGTTGGCGATGGACTCGGCAATGCTGCGAATGTCCCGCACCGGTACCTGCTCTGACAACAGCGCCTGCAATACCTTCAACAGCCCCGACAAGGAAATGACACCCGGCACCAGTTCTTCAGCCAGTTTAGGCGAAGCCTTGGCCAGCACCTGCAGCAGTTGCTGAACTTCCTCGTGGCCGATCAGTTCGTGGCAGTGTTTCTGCAGGATCTGGTTAAGGTGGGTGGCCACCACTGTGCTGGCATCTACCACGGTGTAGCCCAGTGACTGGGCCTGGGAGCGCTGGCCCACGTCGATCCACACCGCTTCCAGGCCGAAGGCCGGGTCACGGGCGGCGATGCCGTTGAGGGTGCCGAACACCTGGCCGGGGTTGATGGCCAGCTCGCGGTCCGGGTAGATCTCGGCTTCGGCCAGGATCACGCCCATGAGGGTCAGGCGATAGGCACTGGGCTGCAGGTCGAGGTTGTCGCGAATATGCACGGTGGGCATGAGGAAGCCCAGATCCTGGGACAACTTCTTGCGCACGCCCTTGATACGCGCCAGCAACTGCCCGCCTTGGTTGCGGTCCACCAGGGGGATCAGGCGGTAGCCCACTTCCAGGCCGATCATGTCGATCGGGGTGACGTCGTCCCAGCCCAGTTCCTTGGTTTCGGCTGCGCGCTGTGGCGAGGGCAGCAGGTCTTGTTGGCGTTGCGCTTCCTGCACCGCCAGCTGTTTGGTTTTCTGCTGCTTTTTCCAGACCAGGTAGGCGCCACCGCCGGCCATCAGGCCAAGGCTGAGGAAGGCGACATGGGGCATGCCGGGTACCAGGCCCATGACGATCATCAGCCCCCCCGACACCGCCAGCGCCTTGGGCGAGTCGAACATCTGCCGGTTGATCAGCTTGCCCATGTCCTCGGAGCCCGAGGCGCGGGTAACCATGATGGCGGCGGCAGTGGACAGCAACAGCGATGGCAACTGCGCCACCAAACCGTCACCGATGGTCAACAGGGCGTACACCTTACCGGCGTCACCGAAGCTCATGCCATGCTGCAGCATGCCGATCAGCATGCCGCCGATCAGGTTGATGAACAGAATCAGCAGGCCGGCAATGGCGTCACCGCGCACGAACTTGCTGGCACCGTCCATCGAGCCGTAGAACTCGGCCTCCTGGGCCACCTCGCTACGGCGCGCCTTGGCCTGGGCCTGATCGATCAGGCCAGCGTTGAGGTCGGCGTCGATTGCCATCTGCTTGCCGGGCATGGCGTCCAGGGTGAACCGCGCACTGACCTCGGAGATACGCCCCGCGCCCTTGGTCACCACCACGAAGTTGATGATCATGAGGATGGCGAACACCACGGCACCGACCACGTAGTTGCCGCCGATCACCACCTCGCCAAAGGCCTGGATCACCTTGCCCGCAGCGCCATGGCCCTCCTGGCCATGCAGCATCACCACCCGGGTGGAGGCCACGTTCAGGGCCAGGCGCAGCAGTGTGGCCACCAGCAGGATGGTGGGGAACGCAGCGAAGTCGAGCGGGCGCAGGGCGTAAACGCACACCAGCAGCACCACGATCGACAGGGCGATGTTGAAGGTGAAGAACACGTCCAGCAGGAACGGCGGGATCGGCAGCATCATCATTGCCAGCATCACCAGCAACAAAATCGGCACGCCCAGGTTGCCCCGGCCAAGCCCGGCCAGGTTGTGGCGGGCGTTGCTGATTAACTGAGTGCGATCCACCGCGAGTCCTCTTGATGCAAAACTTTGACGCCAGATGGGCGCCTGGCGCTGGCATTGCAAGAAGCTTTCCAACTTTGGGGGGTCTGAGAGATAAATCGGTTTCTCCCAGCACGGCACTGAAATGCATGCCCTATCGATGACCGCCACCGTATAAAAGCGAGATTTGCATGGAAGAAACCCATGACGACGGTCGGACAAGCTCACTGCATCACTGCGGCTTACAGCGTGGGACGCCAGTGACAGGAGCCATCAGGGTTCTGCATTTCCCCATAGAGATGAATGGGCATTGCGATGGGCATGCCATGACGGGGCCAGCAGCGGAGAGCCTTTGCCACGCAGCACTGACATTCTTAAAGCTTATCGTACGGCGTTTTGAATGCCTCAATCCTCACCCAGAGGTGAAGACGCGTCGCGGATTATAGATGTCTCGACTTAATGCGTAACGTGTGAGCTCGCCCAATGCAGGATGCTAAAGACATTGGAACACCGCTGACGTTGAAGCCACCCAATCCGTTATATAGAAACGCCCGTGACGATGGCTGAGGTGGCAGCGTTATGGTACCTTCGGCAGGCTTTTATAACGATCTCGGAGATTAGCGTGTCCCCGCTTCCTGACAGCTTCACAGTGCCAACAGGTTATCAGCAAAAAACCGCGATGGCGTTTGTTGCTGACTCACTTCGCAATGGCATCCTTTCAGGCAAGATTCCAGAGGGTGCACAATTGCGCCAAGATGAATTAGCGGCCAAATTCGGTGTAAGCCGCATGCCGATCCGTGATGCTATAAGACAACTTGAAGCGGAAGGATTGGTTACCACCGAGCGCAACAAAGGGGCGTTTGTCTCCGTGATGACGATTGACGATGTGGTCGAGATTTACGACATGCGCATCATGGCAGAAACGACTGCATTGGACTTTGGGTTTGGCGACATTTCCAATGAAGATATCCTGGAGATGGAAAAATGCATCCAAGCAATGGCTACCCAGCGAGATCCCCACACGCTAGGCGAGCTAAATGAGCAATTTCACAATTTTCTGTACGCGCGGTCAAAACGCCCTCGGCTGCTGGCACTTATAAAGTCGCTTCATCAAGCCGTCGATAGACACCTCCGTTTTTTGCTCAGCAACTTGGACTATCATCAGAAATCCGAAGAGGACCATTTGACCATTCTCGAGGCTTGCCGTAGGGGGAACCGTGAATTAGCCAAACACGTGTTACGGCACCACCTAGAAGCAGGAAGAGATGAGATCGTTAACTTCCTGAGACGCCAACAGGGCATTAACTCGTAGCAGTCAAGGTTCCGACGATACCTTGATCACAGCGCTGACCAACTCGTCTACGATGCTTTCAAGCGAATACCCTGTGGCTTGGAACATTTTAGGGTACATGCTTGCTTTGGTGAACCCGGGCAATGTGTTCACTTCATTCAGAATGAGTTCATCATTGTTCTGAAGGAAAAAATCGATCCTGGCCAAGCCTGTCAGGCCCAAGCATCGGAATACCTCCAAAGACAGCTGTTGGATGCTCATGGACAGCGTCAAAGAGACAGGGCTAGGCACAAGCAGCGTCGAGGGCTGATGAGCAGTGTACTTGGCATCGTAGTTATAAAAATCATGGCCAGTGACGGGCACAATTTCACCGGGCAGTGATGCAATGGCTCGCCCACGCCGCTCTAGGATTCCACACTCAATTTCCCTGCCTTTGATCTCTTTTTCCACGATCACCTTTGGATCCAGGTGTCGAGCCGCCGCGTAAGCCTCACGGTATTCGGACTCGCAGGTCACTCGCGCCACACCAATGGAAGATCCCGAAGTGGCAGGCTTCACGAAGAGCACCTCTCCGCCCAGGGAATCTAACAACCAAGACCAGGGGTGCATCTCATAACCCGCAATCCAGGGAGCCACCTTGATCCCCGCTGCGCTTACGAGTCGCTTGGTGACGTCTTTGTCCATGGAAACCGCAGAGCCGAGTATTCCCGAGCCGACGCACGGAATACCACACATAGCACTCAGCCCCTGGATCGCACCGTCTTCCCCATACAGTCCATGAAGTGCCGGAAAAATCAGGTCGACCGCGATTTCTTCTGAAGCAGATCCCGGGCCTGAATGGATCAACGCTGACCTACCAGGCTGCAGCGTCAGTACAGGTGCAGTTGTGTCCACCTCCGCCGGGAACTCACGTGGTCGGCCTTGGTAACGCCATACGCCGGTTCTGTCGATTCCAACGCAATGAACTGAGTGACCCAGGGAAATCAGGGCCTGGTGAAGGTTGCGGGCCGACATGAGAGATACGGCGTGCTCAGTGCTTCGCCCACCAAAAATTAGCGCAATAACATTTTGTTTCATTTTAGATCTCCAGATACGGTTCGGCTCGGCTACTGTATCCAATATCCAATAAAGCGCAATGGCACGGACGCCTTTTCTCAACGAAATGGATGATCTATGCCCTTGTCTACCTCGCCCACCTCCTCCACCAACAATCCTGCTTCTCGACGCTCTGGCTGGGCGTACAGCCGCCAGATCCGGGCCGTCGCTGTTTCAGCTCCCGAGTCTCCCAAGGGCGCAAAATCCACCCGAGCCTTGAATAGCTGCGAGCCTGTGAGCCTATTTAATGCCTGCAGGCACGCAGCGTATCTGGCGCAAATCGGAGCAAGCGCTTGGGCATACAGCAGTTGGGCCATGGGACGCAAGGAAGCAAGAGATTGTTTTATGCTCATGTATTCATTAGATGACGTGCCGGCATTCGAGGCGCTACTGCACGCACAAAAACCTAACTTAGTTTTAATCGGGGCCATGACGTTATGCATGCCAGGTGCTGTGCATTGTGCCCAGCGGGTTCGGGAGCTGTTGGGGACAAGCGCTTTGATTGTTCTGGGCGGGCGCCACGTCAATGAGACGCTTTATTTAGATAATGAAAAAACAAGAAACTCGATGGCAGTGAGGCACCATAAAGCTTCTCCAGGAAGACTGATCCGAGAGCACAAAATTCCTCCTCTTTTCGACATCATTATTTCAGGGGAAGGTGAATTAGTTATTACCGCAATCGGTGAAGCGTTGGCGCGATCCAAGGAAGTCAACGTAAAAATTATTGCCGAACTTCTGGGAACCGACATCCCTGGCTTATGGATTGCAGATTTCCCCGGCATTGACACCACACTCGCTAGCTGCGGTGTACGGCTCGATCAAAACCAACTGCCATCAGCGATCAAGGCTTTTGGAGTTCAAAGCTCTTTCGACGTATTTAAAGGCCGGCTAACTTCTCATGTTTTCAGCTACACCGGGCGGGGCTGCTTCTACGACTGTGCTTTTTGTAGTGAGCGCCGTAGTGTCGCGGGCAGTATCACTGACGCCAACGGTGCCCCCTCACGAGTCTATGAACAATTTCAGGAAGCTGTTTTGATTAGCCATAGTGACCCGCACCGACGTAAAGCAAGTGCATTCGTAGAAGACTCGATTTTTTTGAACGGCAGCCCTGCACAGATAAACGCCTTGTGTGAACGCTTGGAGTTGGACCCTCTGGATCTTGTATTCGGAGGGCAATTTACAATTGATCTGATTATACAACGTCGGCACTTGATTGAGCGACTTGCAGCCAATGGCCTGAGCTATGTGTTCGTTGGCTTAGAAACATTAGAGCCTCAGGAAATTGGCGGCATAAGCAAAGATATAGGCCGCGCCCATTCTTCTTGGCAGCAGCGATTCTTAGAAGCGTTAGACGTGTTGATTGATCAACATATATCTTGCGGTTGCGCGCTACTTTTCGGCCTTGGAGAAACTCAAGCCAGTCGGGAACACTTGCTGAAGTTACTCATAGCGCTAAAGAAAAGGACCGGACAGCCTGTTACATTGAGTGTTAACTGGGCAGTGCAACATCCGCTCAAGAGTTGCCCGGAAAGTCAAAACCTTGACTATTTACAGTGGGGTACGCCAGCAGGTGAACTTCTGGATCTCTTTCATAGGTTCGGCGAAGCATCCCTATTTTACCCCATTGACGGCGTTGCACCTCCGCAGCTTGACGAAGTCGTCGCGATTATCGAGCAATTAGATGAATTCGAGGTGTTGAATGAATATTGATCGCTCGACCTTATTCGCTCAAGGAGGAATATTTCCAGTTGGAGATATGTACTCACTGCAAACACCCTCAATGGAAAGCACAACATACATTACAAACACCCCTGATCGACTTCTTCCAATTGATGCAGAAAGCTTGGTAGCCAATTACGAATCTCCGTTTGAGGGGCTTTACTATGGAGGGGTCGACACGCCTACCACCAAGCAAGCTGCTCAACAAATCGCGCAAATGGAAAAAGGTGAACATGCTGTATTGACGCCATCAGGGCAAAGCGCTTTACATCTTTTATTGCTGGCACTCCTCAAACCTGGTGATCACGTCCTTGTGGGCGATACCGTCATTTATACAACACGCTGGCTTCTTGAGTATTTCAAACAAAAAGGCATGGCAGTCGAATACTTTGCCCCCCAAGAAGCACATGCGCTGCGCACGAAGCTGAGAAGCCATACTCGCGTCGTCCTCTGGGAAACGCCAGGGGCTTATACTTACGAGCTAATCGATTCAGCTGCAGTTATTGAGGCCTGCAACCATCACCCCACATTAATGGTGGTAGATAACACCTGGTCCGCATCCACCTTCTCATTTCCTTTAGAAATGAACGTCGACATCTGCATTTTATCTCTAAGCAAATCGCTCGCCGCAGTCGAAGGGGTATCCTTGGGGGCTCTCATCACCCGCAGACCTGAAATCTTCAAAATTTTTAAGCAAACCTCTGCATTGATAGGTAACCATGTTAGTTCACACGTTTGTGCTGCAGCCCTACGTTCGATAAGTACGCTGGCAGCGCGACTGCACGCTCAACAGCTCTCAACCGTAGCCGTCATAAAGTATCTTGAAATGCAGCATTCAGTAGTGAAGGTGCTACACCCTTTGGTACAGCATTCAGTATCTGAACTGGCAAAGTACTCCATCGACGGGTACAACAGCCTCATCACGGTACAGCTGACTCATGAAAAAAAAACGCTCGTGCGACAACTCGGTCTGCTACGAGTAATACGAATTGGTTACGGCTGGGGCGGAACAGTTAGCCTTGCAACGCCAATCGTAATGGATAACAACTCCTCTGCACAGCGTATGAACATAACCGGCACATGCATTCGCCTCTACATCGGCCTCGAGCATCCCAATGATCTGATTTCAGATTTACGCCGCGCGTTTTTCGACACTTCATCATCTCTCAGAAAGGTAGACCAGTGATGAGCACTATTCACACAGATGACCGATATGCTTTCTCTGAAGACCAGCTCCTCACAGAAGTTTTCAAGTTCGCTGACACTTCCAGATTTGGGGACTTGCACATCATGTGTGGGCATTTTATGCTTTTTTTTGACTCATGCCTTAACACACTAATACCTGGCATATTCGAAGATATCTCGTACGAGCCTCTGAGATCAATTATCAAAGATCGAGTGGGTATCTTCCCCTCTTACTCATGGGATTTAGGCGTCAAGATTTCAGACATCTACACTGAGATTAACAATCTCCCTGCCTCTCTAATTTTACTGATAAACGACTGGCAATACACACCGACAAAAGAAGCTTCTAAAGACTTACGAGGTCATTTTTACTCAACATTTAACGCGCTACCTGAACGATATGAAAATACTCTTAAGCGCAGCTCATTCACCGACCTCCGAAATATATCTGCAAGCAGAAAACATTCTCTATGTTTTCCCGAGACTCGGTTGAAAAATCGTTTTCAGAACGAGGCCTCACGCTTAGTGAAACAAGGAAAGCTCCAGAGCCGGTATCTTCCAGGCCAGCCTTACATGTCTGAAATTTCTTTTACAGACTCAATGGGCGACGTGTTACCGCTGGTGTCATGTGGCATAACAGCTTGTGCGGGCGAGATAACAGAAATGATTTCTGAAATTTACAAAAATGGCGCTCGCCAGCTCGTGCTATTAGCACCTACCGAATGTCACAACGCTATTCGCAGAGGTGTAGAAATCGCGTTAACCCTCTATAAATTTGAACCGATGAAAATATTGGTTGCTGACCTAGGAGGTGCTGGCGAATCCACAGAAGAGGAAATCTATGGTCGCGGCGTTCATGTGGCAACGTACTCAACAATGGATCCCAACAATGAAGAATAAAGAACTCATTTATCTCGACACTGCCGCGACAACTCCGTGCACAAATGAAGTAATCAACGCAATGATCTCATACTTCGCTGACCACTACGGTAACGCTTCTTCAAGCCATGTAATGGGCAGGCGTGCGAGAATAGCCATTCAAGAAGCAACCCGCCATATATCAAAGCTCATCAACTGTTCCCCCTCCGAGATCATTTATACTGCAGGCGCCACTGAGAGTAACAACCTGGTAGTTTTAGGCTGCGCCGAACCAGGCAACAATATAATAATCAGCCCTATAGATCATAAGTCTGTACTGGCCTCAGCTGAAGAAATTAAAGCACGAGGCGTTGAAGTAAGGAGAATGAATGTAGACGCCACAGGCAGGATCGATATCGATCACCTAGCACGGCTTATTGACTCATCAACCAAGCTGATTTCACTGTCCTACGTCAACTCAGAAATTGGCACGTACCAAAGCCTAGCTAGCGTGCGAAAAGCCATGAAAACATGCAATGCCCTATTACATATTGATGCCTCCCAAGCACTGGGTAAACTACCAATAGATGTGAGGCGCTCGGGGATCGACTGCGCATCCTTTTCCGCGCACAAAGTGGGTGGGCCTAAGGGAATAGGAGCACTGTATATTTCGTTACAATCATGGCGTAGATTCCGACCGATCACTTTCGGGGGCGGGCAATCTGCACTGCGCAGCGGCACGCTTCCTACACCGCTGATTGTGGGGTTTGGGGCAGCAGCAAAATTCATGGCCAAGCAGAATCTACGTTCTGCATGGAAATCTGCAATTGCAAAAAGACGCCTCATCCTAGATATTTTTCGTGAGCAAGGTATCCAATATGAGCTTAATTCGCCAACTACTCATTCTGCGCCCTATATCCTGAACTTATCAATCCCTGGAGTACGCTCTGAGACACTGATCAGCTGCCTATCTGGCGTCTGTATATCCTCTGGCTCAGCCTGTAATTCTCAAAACTTGTCTCCGTCGCACGTCATTACGGGGATTGGTTACAGTGCAGATCGCGCTGAGTGTGCCATTAGAATTTCGTACAACGCAGACATTGACGTCATTGAACTACGTGCAGGTGTTGAAGCGATCGCTTCCACGTTAAAACTTTTAATCAAACTAACCAAGGAACATCTATAAATGAGCGAAAATATCGCAATCATCACTGGTGGCAATTCCTCTGAGCGCGAGGTCGCAGAGCAGACCGCAGAGACAGTATCTCAATCGTTATCAAGACAACACATCCACCACCAATTGTTTAACATCACCAGCATCAATGATCTTTATCAGCTAGATCTAACCTCTTTCACAAGAGTTTTTCTTGCCTTGCATGGAGGTTTTGGAGAGAATGGACAAGCGCAATCATATTTAGACTTCCTAGGCATTACCTACAATGGCCCTTCGCCAACTTCCAGCTCTATCTGCATGGACAAGATCCTGACCAAGCTAGTTGCAAGAGGTCTCCACATTAACGTCCCACGTTATGTCGAAATAACTGATACCTCTTTGTCTTATGAAGAGATTTCAGGAGCGCTCGGCACAAAACTGATCGTAAAACCTGTAAGAGAAGGTTGCAGCTTCGGCGTTTCACTGATCGAAAATAGTCCGGACGCGTTCTATAAAGCGAGGCAACATGCACTTAGCTTCAACGCGGGCATCCTAGTTGAAGAATACATACCTGGACGTGAGCTGTCCGTGTGTTTCCTCGCAGGGGAACTGTTACCTTCTTTTCAACTCGATTTTCAAACACCTTTCTTTTCCTATGACGCTAAATTTTCCTCTCCCCACACCACTGCCTCACTCATTGATTTAAAGCCCTCCACTCAAGGTGTACTTCAAAGAAATTGTAAACTTATTGCGCACACTCTGGAGCTTGATTATTTCAGGGCAGACGTAATCATACATGATGACCTACCGTATCTTATTGAGCTGAACACGCTTCCTGGCTTAACCAGCCATAGCCTATTCCCTAAGGCTTGCATGGCCTACGGGTGGAATTTTGACGAACTCATCCTCTATCTCAATAACCTAGTACCAGCTAAATAGATGAAAATTCCCTTCGGCCTTGACCGTATTATCTGGTGCGGACTCGAGGCCTTTTCTCCGTCCCCCACTCACTGCATCGCGAGCTTCGCTCGCTCCTACGCTTATTTCTGGCCAATCAGGCCTGTGCGATTTTGCGCGTGGCCCCTTGGCGCATGACGCGACATCGTGCCGTACCCACAAGGCAGTCGCGCGCGCCTGTCATAGGCGTGACTGGCCCGAAATAAGCGTAGGAGCGAGCGCAGCTCGCGATGCGCCGCGCGGGCGGCGCTCGGT
>NZ_JACVVH010000052.1:0-34697 GCF_016647865.1 Pseudomonas sp. S60
TCCTTCGTTCGGCCTCCTGAAGTCGCGAAGATCAAGATCAAAGTCAAGATCAAGATCTACAGCAACAGCAACAGCGAACTTGAAGATATCCATGCACTGACTGGAAGAACTTGGATGCTACTGCCCTAAGCGCGCGATAGTTCAAGCAACACAGATTGCGTCTTCAGGGGACCGGATGATGGGAGCGGGCGGCGTTGGTTACTTGGGCCAAGACCCAAGTAACCCGCCGTCAGGGCGGAAAGGTGACTAAGCGCCACCCGCGCAAAAGAATGTTTGCGCGGGATAAGCGCCATCCAATCAGTTTGGAAGCTTGTAAGCGATGATGTAGTCACCCATCTTGGTACCCAGCGACCCATGGCCACCCGCAGTCACCAACACATACTGCTTGCCGTCCTTGCCCGTGTAGGTCATCGGCGTTGCCTGACCACCCGCTGGCAGCCGCGCCTTCCACAGCTCCTTGCCGTTGTTCACGTCATAGGCACGCAGGTACTGGTCCAACGTACCGCTGAGGAAGCCAACGCCACCGGCAGTTACGATGGAACCGCCCATGCTCGGTACGCCAACCGGCAGGCCGATCGGCACAGGGGTGCTGTCACGGGTAGTGCCGTTCTTGTGTTTCCAGACCACCTTGTTGGTGAACAGGTCAATGGCTGCCACATAGCCCCAGGCTGGCGCCTGGCACGGTACACCCAGCGGCGAAAGGAACGGGTGCATGGTCACGGCGTAGGGGGCGCCGGCGTTAGGCTGCACGCCGCTGGTTTCGCTTTCGCGCTTGCTGCCCTCGGCCACGTGCTCGCGTGGAATCATCTTCGACACGAACGCCATGTAGTTAGGCGTGGTGAACAGCAGTTGACGTACCGGGTCGACCGACACGCTGCCCCAGTTGAACACACCCACGTTGCCCGGGTAGACCAGGGTGCCCTGCTCGGACGGCGGCGTGTACTGGCCTTCGTAGCGCAGCTCGCGGAACTGGATGCGGCACAGCATCTGGTCGAACGGCGTGGCGCCCCACATGGCCTGCTCGGTCAGCTCAGGGCCCAGCAGGTTCAGGTCCGAACGGGCCTGTGTGGGCGAGGTGTGGTCGCCCTTCACTGCACCTTGCGGGGTCGGGATCTCACGGATCGGCACAATCGGCGTGCCGTCGCGACGGTCCAGCACGTACAGGCTGCCCTGTTTGGTCGGCACAATGATCGCGGGCTTCACGCCGTCGTCAGTCTTCAGCTGAACCAGGGTGGGCTGGCTGCCGACGTCCATGTCCCACAGGTCGTGGTGGGTGAACTGGTAGTTCCAACGCGCCTTGCCGGTGGCGAGGTCCAGGGCGACTACACCGGCGCTGTACTTCTCGGCACCCGGGGTACGGTCCGCACCCCACTGGTCCGGGGTCTGGTTGCCCAGCGGCAGGTAGATCATGCCCAGGTCTTCGTCGACGCTGGCGATCGACCACATGTTGGCCGAGTTGCGGCTGTAGGTCTTGCCCGGTGCCAGTGGCTTGGTGTCGTCCGGGTTGTTGCTGTCCCAGTTCCAGACCAAGTGGCCGTCGTGTACGTCGTAGGCGCGGATCACGCCCGATGGCTCGTCGACCGACTCGTTGTCGGTAACGTGGCCGCCGATGATGACCAGGTCACGGGTAATGGCTGCCGGCGAGGTGGAGTAGTAACCCCCCGCGGTGAACGGCCCGATGCCTTTGGTCAGGTCGATGGTGCCCTGGTTGGCGAAGCCTTCGCACACCTTGCCGTTGTCGGCGTTGATGGCGATCAGGCGGGCATCGGCGGTGGGCAGGTACAGCCGGCGCGGGCAAGCCTGAGCCACGGCCTGGCCGGCGTCGGTGATCTTCGGCGCGGGGCTGCCGTCACGGCTTACGTAGCGGTTTTCGTCGTAGTACGAAACACCGCGGCACGTCATGTGGGCGAAGCCCTTGAAGGTGCCGACCGGGCTTTTGACCTGCGGGTCGAAGCGCCAGATTTCTGCGCCGGTGTCCGGGGCCAGCGCCAGCAGGCGGCTGTGGGCGGTGCAGGCATAGAGCATGCCGTTGACCTTCAACGGGGTGTTCTGGTTGGTCAGTTCCACCGGGTCGTTGTCGGTGGGCAGGTCACCCGTGCGAATGCGCCAGGCCTCTTCCAGGCGGTAGGCGTTTTGCGCGGTGATCTGGCGCAGCGGGGAGTACCGGTCGCCGTGCTCGGTGCGCCCATACGCCTGCCACTCGCCATCGGGCATGGCAGGGGCATCGCTGGCCATTTCACTGCTGTCGCGGCCCAGTTCGCCAAACACTTCACCTGGGTGGGTGAACTGGCTGGCCACGGCGCAGGCGCCCGAGGCGATCACGGCAACGCTCAGCAGCGCTGTGTTGGCTTTGCTGGCCGGGCCGATCAGCGGGCGGCGGGCCCAAGGCAGCAGCAGCACCAGGCCGATGGCGAACCACAGCGCCAGGCGCGGCACCAGTTGCCACCAGTCCAGGCCCACTTCCAGCAGCGCCCATACCGTGCTGCCCAGCAGAACCAGGCCATACAGGCCAAGACCGATACGGCGTTGGGCCAACAGCAGAATGCCCGACAGGGCGAAGCCGACACCGGCAATGAGGTAATACAGCGAACCGCCCACCTGGCTCAGCTTGATGCCGCCGGCCAGCAGCGCCAGCCCCATCAGTAGCAGCAAGACGCCGATCAGGCGGGGTAGCCAGCGGCTTCCACTCTTGGCACCTTCAGTGCTCATCGTATGTTCTCCGTTGAATGAATTAGGGTTAGAACGTGCTCTGGATCTTCAGGCCGCCGACCACCGCATCGTCCACCTGGGACACCCCGCCCGGGTGGCGGATGTACTGCAGGTTGGGGCGTACGGTGAGCCAGTCGGCCAGGTGAATGCCGTAATACAGTTCGGCGCTGTATTCAGTGTCTTGTACCGGGAGGAAACCCGGGTTGGCGTAGTCGTCCACGCCTGCGGCCAGGTTGGCCAGGCGGGCATTCTTGCGGTAGGCGGGGTTGACGTGCACGCGGGCCAGGGCGAAGCCGATGTCGTCCTTGGCGCGGGCGTCGAACGGCCCTTTGAATACCAGCCCTGCTTGCACGTAGTTATCGATGGCATTGGTTTTCTTGTCATGCACCGTGGCGTTGGCGAACAGGCTCAGGCCACGGGACTGGTCGCTGGCCAGGGCAGTGACCTGCTGCTGGGCGCCGAGCCAGAACCCGTGTTTGCTTGAGCTGCTGCGGTAGGCGGCCCCACTGAGTGCTGCCGGCCTGCCGTTGTCGTCCTTGTAAACATCCTGTGTATTGGCATTACTGTAGTAGTAGCCAGCGCGATATTCCCCTTTCAAGCCTTGGATACGCGGGCTCCATACCAGTTCGATCGGCATCACGGCGCCTTGGGTGCCGCTGCCGCTGAGCTTGAAACCATTGCCGGATTCGAGGTTGGAAGGGTTTTGTTCGTACACGCCCACCTGGGCGAACAGGGCATCGCCGAGGTTGTAGCGCACACGCAGAGCCCATTGGCTGACCGGCCAGTTGTACCAGATGCCCCCCACCCAGTTACCCACTTGCGAGCCGCAGAACGCCAGGTTCTGGAAGTCGCACGGGAAGCTGTTGAAGTCTTCGCCCTCGCCAAAGCGGCCGAATTTCACATCCAGTGCGCCGTCGAAGTACTTCTGCCGCAGCCACAACTGCGTGAGGCGCCAGGTTTCCCCACGTCCCCAGACTTCCTGGGCCGACGTGAAGCCACCGACGCGGGGGTCGTTGATGCGGTCATTGCTGATGTTGTCACCGTGGCGCTCGGTGACGGTGAGCTGGAATTCGGCGTCTTTCCAGCCCAGCACCTTGTCCAGGTCCAGGTGGCTACCAAAGGTGAACTGGTCGCTGTAGCGCGCGGTGCGGTCGTGGTCATAGCCGCCGTGCAGGTTGCTGCCCATCTCGCCGGTGTAGCCGAAGGTAAAGTCGTAGCCTTTCTCCAGCAGGGCGCTGCGGGTACCGCCCCAGTCGCCGAACATCCAGGGCGAGTCGCTGGCGAACATATCGCCGGCACAGGCTGGGGATACCGATGCAGCCAAGGCAAGGGCGATGAAGCAGGGTTTTGGCAGTTGAAGCATGGGATAGCGCTGTCTTCTGATTATTGAAAATACGGCAAGCGCATCGATGGCGGTGATCCATCAATGGAAATGGCGTCAGGAAGGTTGGGTGAAGCGATTCAGCTTGCGGCGGGGAGGATATAGAGGAAGCGATCAGAAAAAAAGACAAATTGTCGCAGTGCATTGTTGCCTGCTGGGTAATAGTGGCGTGAGCGGGGCTGCAGGGCAGCCCCTTCTACACTGTCAGTACCGTCAGAACGTGGTCCGTAACCCCACCTCCACACTGCGCCCCGGCGCCGGTGCGATGTCGCGCAGGATCGAACTGGCGTAGCGCACCGTCTGGTCGGTGAGGTTCTCGCCACGCACGAAAGCCAGCCACTGGCTGTGGCCGATATCAAAGCGGTAGCCCACGCTGGCGCCCAAGGTGGTGTAGCCATCGGTGCTGGTTTCGTTGGCCGGTTTACGGTGCTGCGAAGCGGCATGTTGCACGTCCACCCGCGCCTGCCAACGGTCCAGTTCCCACACCAGCCCGCTGTTCAGGCGCAGCGGCGCAATGCGCGGCAATGGCTGACCGCTGTCGAGGTTCTTGGCCCGGGTGTAGTCCCCCGACAGTTCCAGGGCAAAGCTGCCGTAGCGGTTCTGCGCCAGTTGCCAGCGGTCCTGGGCCTCGATGCCGTAGAAGCGCGCGCGTACGCCCTGGTACTCGTACTCCGGGAAGCCGCCGTGGTCATGCTCATGGTCGTGATCGTGGTCATCCTCGCCGTGATCATGGTCATGCCCCTCGCGCAGGTTGCCTGTGCCAATCAGGCCGATGTAGTTGCGAAAATGGCTGTAGAACACGCCCACGCTGCCCTTGTGCGTGCCGTTGTCGAAGCGCAGCGCCAGGTCGGCTGAAATGGCCTTTTCCTTGTTCAGGCTGGCGTCGCCCACTTCATAGGCGCCGGTGGCAACGTGAGCGCCATTGGCGTAAAGCTCGTAGAAGGTCGGTGCCCGTTCGGTGTAGCCGAGGTTGGCCGCCAGCGACCAGATCGGGTCCAGCTGGTACACGGCACCGGAAGACAGGCTGAACGCATTGAAGCTGCTGGCGCTGTCGGCGTCGGTGAAGTTCTCGTTCCCCTTGGCATCCGGGTCCACCCGGGTGTGTTCCAGGCGTGCACCCACACTCAGGTCCAGGCGTTCGGTGGCTTGCCATTGTTCCAGCAAGAACACCGCCAGGCTGTCGGTGTTGGTGTGCGGGACGAAGGCTTCCTCACCCAGTGCCGAAAATTCGTTGCGGCTGACTTGCGCCCCGACCACACCTTCTACCGGGCCCAATGGCTGATGACGGGCTTCGATACGGGCTTCGTAGCCCTTGTTCTTGAACGTGGTGTGCACTTCACCTTCTTCGATTTCGCGGTGCTGGTAGTCGGTGTAGCCGGCATCGACCTTGACCGAGCTGAACGGGCCTTCCAGGTCGCGCACTTCTGAGGCGAAAGCGTAGTGATCCTGCTGCATGTCCAGGCGCACGCCGGGTTCTGCAACCGACCCGTAGTTGCTGTCATAGCGGCTGTAGGACAGCCCGGCGTAACCGTGGTCCCAGTGGTAGGCACCGCCGAGTGCGCCGCCGTCCTGGCGGCCGTCGCTGTTTTCCAGGCGGTGCTTGCTGCCGGGGTCGTCGGCATCGCGCACCTTGGCGCTGCGGGCGTAACCCGGAATGCGCAGGTCGTTGAACTGGCGGCTGTTGGCATCGATGTGCAGGGCGAAAGCACCGTTACCGGCCTCCAGCTTGCCGGCGCTGCTGCGGGTGGTGTCGGCACCGCCATAGCGCAACTCACCCGCCCCCTGGATACCGTCGATGGGGCTGTCCGGGATCCGGTTGTCGAAGGTGTTCACCACGCCGCCGATGGCGTTGCCGCCATACAGCAGTGCAGCAGGGCCGCGGACGATTTCGATGCGATCGACCGTGACCGGGTCCAGCGGCACGGCATGGTCGTAGGATAGGGAAGAGGCGTCCAGGGCACCCACGCCGTTGCGCAGAATACGGATGCGGTCGCCATCCAGGCCACGGATGACCGGGCGGCTGGCACCTGGCCCGAACCAGGTCGAGGCAACCCCGGGTTGCTTGTTGAGGGTTTCGCCCAGGCTGCCATGCTGCTGCTGCAGCAGGTCGTCGCCTTCGAGCACGGTGCTGGGCGCCGCGAGCTGGCGCTTGCCCAACGGGTTGGCAGTAATGACCTGGGGGGCGAGTTCCACGGCCTGGCTAGGTGACGCGGCTAACCAGAGCGCGACGGCGAGAGGGGAGAGGCGGAGCGGTGAGTACAACATGGGAAAAGAGCGTTCCTTGGCAGAAAGATTGTATTGTTACTATATAACATACGTATTTCAGCACAGAGATTTTGCCTCTGGCCAGTCTTTTTCTGCCTCTACTTGCGGCACACCCCACCCTGGGGTGGTGTAAGGTGCGCATCTTTGTACCGGAGCACTGGCATGAGCACGGCCCAACACAACGCGCTGCACGGCAAGACCCTTGAACAGATCCTCACCGAGCTGGTGGCCCACTACCAATGGCAAGGCCTGGCCGAGCGCATCGACGTGCGCTGCTTCAAGAGCAACCCCACGATCAAGTCCAGCCTGACCTTTTTGCGCAAAACCCCCTGGGCTCGGGAAAAGGTCGAGCAGTTGTACGTGAAACTGCAGCGGCAAGCTTGAGGTGCCTCGCCGTGCCTGGTTGACCGGCATCGCGCTGCTCGGGTGGTTCGGCCTGGCCGTGCAGGTGTACCTGGTGTTGTGGGGGCGCTGGCAGGCGCAGGCCAGCCTCATCGGCGGGCTGATCAACGTGTTCGGGTATTTCACGGTGCTCACCAACCTGCTGGTGGCCACGGTGCTCAGCTATGCGGCATTTGGCCGTGAGGGGGCAGGCAAGCGGTTTTTCCTGTCACCGGTGGTGGCATCGGCAGTGGCGGTCAGCATCCTGCTGGTGGCCCTGGCCTACAGCATGTTGCTGCGCCACCTCTGGCAGCCAGAAGGCTGGCAGTGGCTGGCGGATGAGCTGCTGCACGACGTGATGCCCGCGCTGTACACCCTGTACTGGTGGTTCGAGGTGCCCAAAGGCACCTTGCGCGTGAGGCATCTGGCCGCCTGGGCGGTGTACCCGGCCGTGTACTTTGCCTACGCGCTGTGGCGGGGGGGGGAGATCGGGGCTTACGCCTACCCCTTCATCGATGTAGCCAGCCTTGGCTACGGCCAGGTGCTGGTCAACGCTCTTGGCGTGTTGGCGGGGTTCTGGGCGATTGGCCTGGTGCTGCTGGCGCTGGACCGGTGGCGCCAGTGAAACGCTCGGGCGCGTCAGGCATCGTCCGCAGTGCCGTCGGCGCGCCAGTAGGCAGCCGCTTTGAGCGCATCGTCGGGCACGCCTTTTTCCAGTAATGCCGCCTTTACCTGACGGGTGAGGGCCTTTTCCAGCGCGACCCACGCATATACACGGCCCTCGGGCAGCGGCATGTGTTGCACCCGTGCAAGCACGTCGTCCTGCCCGCGAATCAGCCACTGCACGTCTACCTGGGCTGGGCTGGGCAATGGCTGCTGCTCATGGATGTCTTCTACCTGGACGACGGCGACCACGCGACGCCCTGCAGGCAGGCCTTCGAGGCGACGGCCGATGGCAGGCAGGGCGGTTTCGTCGCCAATCAGCAGGTAGCTGTCGAACATATCCGGCACCACCAGCGAGGCACGCGGCCCCGCGATATCCAGGTGCTGCCCTGGTGTCGCCTGGGCTGCCCAGGTGGAGGCCGGGCCATCGCCGTGCAGCACGAAGTCGATGTCCAGCTCGTTGGCCTCCAGGTCGATGCGCCGGGGGGTGTATTCGCGCATGGTTGGCCGGGCGCCGCCATCACGGGCCATTTCGCGGGCTTCCAGCGCCTGCTGCTGTTCGGGTGTTTCGGCAAACAGCAGCTTGATGTGGTCGTCGCTGCCCAGGCTGGTGAACCCCTGCAGTTCTTCACCGCCCAGGGTGATGCGGCGCATCCGCGGGGTGAGGTCGGTCACCCGCAGGACCTGCAGGCGGCGTTGGCGGATTTCGTGGTTGACGCGGTGGATGGAATCACTCATCTGAGGTCTCCCTGGCAAAGTCGGTGGGCCCGCTGGCGATGGCCTTGGCGGTGTGGTTGAGCAGGTCGCGGACACGTTCGATTTCATCGGGCGTCCAACGGCCATGGTGCATGTGCAGGGCATGGCGCAGGTTGCTGACCGCCTCGTGGATTTCGGGCGGTCGGTCATGCCCGCGCAGGGCGCGCTTGCTTACCTCGATGCGCATGCGCACCCCTTCCAGTGCCACGGCCTGCTCGACGAGTGCGTTGCGGCCGGCATCGGTGATCACATACAGGCGTTTACTGCCCTGGGTCTGGCCACTGATCAGCTCGGCTTCCTCGAGGAAGTTCAGGGTGGGGTAGATCACCCCGGGGCTGGGCGTGTAGCTGGCGTCGAACAGCTTTTCGATCTGGCGGATCAGGTCGTAGCCGTGGCCAGGCTGGTCAGCCAGTAGCGCCAGTAACAGTAGCCTCAGGTCGCCGGGTGCGAACACCCGAGGGCCGCGTTCGCCACGGCCGGGTCGTCGGTCGAAAGGATCATGGGCAGGTTCGCGCATGGTCGGGGCTCCCTGTGAGATATATCTTAAGATAGTACTCAAGATAGATCACAGGCAAACCCTGAATGCTGATGATTATCATCTATTGAATCGATGATTGAGCGTTGGCGGGTAGATTGGCTGCCAGTTCAGGCGGCTTGCACTCATTGGGGTTACCCGGCTGCAGATAGGGCATGAGGATGGGCGCCATGCCCTTCAATACCTGAACCGGTAGCGCCGAGGTGAACTTGAAGGCCTCTGCCGATCGCCCCGGTACGAACGCCGTCAGGGTGCCGAAGTGGTTGTCCCCGAGGAAGAACACGAACGTGGCAGTGCGGTTCAGCGAGCGGGAGCCGATCAGGCGGCCGCCGGCACCAAAGCTTTCGATGCGGTTGTCGCCGGTGCCGGTCTTGCCACCCATCACGAGTGGCGTACCGTCCTGCAGCTTGAAGCTGCCCGAGATGCGCCGTGCAGTCCCTGCATCCACTACCTGCGACATGGCACCCTTGAGTGCCCGCGCCACTTCCACGGGCAAAATCCGAACCCCACGGTCTGGGTCGCTCAGCAGCTTGGTTTCATAGGGCGTGTTGGCGGCAAAATGCAGCGTATCGATGCGCAGCGTCGGCAGGCGCACGCCGTCGTTCTGGATGATGCCGACCAGTTCGGACAGCGCCGCAGGCCGGTCACCCGAGCTGCCAATGGCCGTAGCCAGGGACGGTACCAGGTGGTCGAATGGGTAACCCACGCGCTTCCAGCGCTGGTGAATGTCGGTGAAGGCTTCGATTTCGACCATGGTTCTGATGCGGCTGTCGCGGGCGCCCTGGTGGCGGCTCTTGAACAGCCAGCCGTACACTTCCTGGCGCTCGAACCGGCTGGCGTTCAGCATCTCGCTCAAGGTCGAACCCGGGTTCTTCAGCAGGTAGCCCAGCAGCCACAAGTCCAGGGGGTGCACCTTGGCGATATAGCCCTGGTCAGGCAGGTCGTACTTGCCAGGCCCGTAGCTGTCGTACATCTCGGCCAGCCGGCCGTCGGTAAGTTTGCCGAGGGCTGCCTTGTCGCCCTTCAGGTGGGCCCGTACAAATGCATTGAAGGTTTGCTGGCCGGCTTCGGGGAACAGGTAGCGGTGTACGGCCGCCAGCCGCTGTGGCGTCACGCGCATGCTGTCGAGGAAGGTGTCCAGGCGTTGCTGGGAGGTTTTGCGCTGGTATTTCTTCCAGAAGCGCATCAGGTAGTTGCTGCCTTCCTTGTCGGCAAAGCGGGCCAGGTATTCCTGGCGGCGCGGGTCGGCATCGTCCTTGAGCAACGGCACCCGGTTGAACGGTTGCTGGTAGGTCACATAGCGCACCACGTCGCGCATCAGGCGGATGAACGGCAAGTTGATCGATTCGCGCAGGGCGTCCTTGAGCGTAGGGATCCGGCCGTTGTCTTCCTTGCGGAAGTTGTTGAACACATGCATGCCGCCACCGGTAAAGAAAGCTTCACCGGTACTGGCGGAGTACTTGCGCTCCAGCGCGGCATCGAGCATGGCATCCAGGCTCTGGTTTTTGCTGTTTTGTGCCAGCCAGCCCAGCGACCACCGGCTGATGCTGTCCAGCTCGGCAACGTCCACCTTGTTAAGCGCTGCCACCGGCTTGCCGGCGTACTTGTCATGCAGCTCGGCGATGATCTCCAGATAGGTGGTGAGCACCCGCAACTTGGCGGTGGAACCCAACTCCAGCTTGCTGCCCTCATTGATGTCGAAGGGCTGGTTGGTGCTGTCGGTCTGCACCCGCACCCGTGAACCGTCGGCGGTGCGTTCGAACAGGGTGAAGCTGTAGCTGACCTGGTCGGTGGTCTTTGCGGTGAGCAATCGTTCGCCGATCAGGCCGATCTGCCCGGCGAAGACGGGGTCGGCGAGGTTTTTCAGGTATTGGCTCACCTGGATCTGCAAATCGGCCTGCAAGGTGCTGGTGGCCGACAGGTCCAGGCGGTCAAGGTCGTAGAGCGGGCGGTTGAGCATGGCTGCCAGGCGGTTACGGGCCAGGCTGATGCCCTTGTTGGTGACGATCGGCACGATGGTGGGTTGCGCCACCCAGTCCCGGTAAACCGCCTTGCTGGCCAGTGCCGCGTCGGCAAGCGGTTGCTCGATGACGTGGTTGGCTGCCAGTACGCGCACATGGGCATCGGTCAGGTCAGCCAGCTCATTGCGGCCTTTGGACAGGTAGTGGGACGGGCGCCGCTGGGCGATCATCAGCGACAGCACCTGGCGCAGGGCCAGGCCACGGGCGGCCAGGCTTTGCGGGTCGGTGGTGGTGGCCGTAAGGGCCTGGTTCACCTGATCGAAATCGGCGCCGTACCACACCCGCAGGCCCTCGGCCATGCCATGCACCTCACCGTGGCCGGGCACTGCGGACAGGGGCACGCTGTTGAGGTAGTCGCGCACGATACGCTGGCGCGCCTCGGTAGTGTCTGGCCCACCTTGGTAGGCGCGTACGCTGGCCGAGATCATCTGGCGGATTTTTTCCGCGCCGGACACCGTCAGCCCGTCAGGCGAATGGCGGTACTTTTCCAGCTGGGTGGCCAGGGTACTGCCGCCGGCCGACTGGCCAGGCAGGGCGAGGTAACGGGCGATCTGGCTGTAGGCCGCCTTGGCGAACCGTGGCCAGTCCACCGCCGGGTTGTTGCGTGGGTCCTGGGTGTCGAGCAGGTCGCGGTTTTCGATAAACAGCAGGCTGTTGACCATTACCGGTGGAATCGCCGCGAAATCCGGGTACAGGTGTTGGGGGTACTTGTACTCGTAGAGGGTATCGCCCCGGCAGTCGGTGATGGACAACCCGGCCTGGACCTTCTCGATGTACGGGGCGAACAAGCCGTGGTCAACGTAGTTGACCAGTGCCGGCGAGAACCTCACCTGTTCGCTGATCAGGTAGTCACGCTTGAGCAACCGCGGCAGGAACTCGCCCAGGGCGCTGTAGCCCAGGCGCTTGTCGAATGGCCCTTCACCTGGGTAAACGATGGCATCGCTGGGGCCCGGCTGCAGCGAGTAGGTGAGGGTGCTGGCCAGTTTGGAAAACTCGCGTGACTGCCATTCGGAGGTACGGAATTCCACATAGGCGGCGTAGCCGACGGCACCCGCCGCTACCAGCAGGATCAGGATGATCAACCGCCACCACAGCCGGCGCTGACGGGGGGATTTGGGGTGTGGCGTCTCGGCAGGAGGTTGTTCGGGTGCTTCCGTTGTGCTTGGATCCGTTTGCCACAGTGCGCCCATAATCTTCTATCCGGCCAGGTATTTACGTCTTGCTTGACTCAAGCTTAGACGTTGAGCGGGTCATGTGAAAAAAATGTCGATTCGACCTGTACAGCACCGCACCGCACAGGTCAGGGCATTCAGGCCGCCGCTTCGCTGTGAGGTTCGAAACTGTCGGCCCGGGCCAGCTGCCACATGCGCGAATAGAATTCGCCGTCGACGTCGCCAGTCAGCAACTGGCCTGGCTTAAGGAAGACATGCATCTGCGAGAACAGTTTGATTTCAGTGGCCGAGATGCGCCGTACCAGGTGCTTGGCCTCCAACTGAGCCGGGTGCTCCAGGCCTGCTGCGGCCAGCATCTCGGCCAGGGCGCGCAGGGTATTGCTGTGGAAGTTGAACACGCGTTGCGCCTTGTCGGGCACCACCAGTGCACGCTGGCGCAGGGCGTCCTGGGTGGCGACGCCGGTGGGGCACTTGTTGGTGTGGCAGCTCTGCGACTGAATGCAGCCGATGGCAAACATGAAGCCGCGTGCGGCATTGGCCCAGTCGGCGCCGATGGCCAGTACGCTGGCGATGTCGAATGCGCTGACGATCTTGCCGCTGGCGCCAAGCTTGATCTTGTACCGCAGGTTCAGGCCTACCAATGTGTTGTGCACGAACAGCAACCCTTCGCGCAGCGGCACACCGATGTGATCGGTGAACTCCACGGGCGCTGCACCCGTGCCACCTTCCTTGCCGTCCACCACGATGAAGTCGGGGAGAATGCCGGTTTCCAGCATGGCTTTGGCGATGCCCATGAATTCCCACGGGTGCCCCAGGCACAGCTTGAACCCCACCGGCTTGCCGCCTGACAGCTCACGCAGTTGGGCAACGAACTGCATCATTTCGATGGGCGTGGAAAACGCACTGTGGCGCGACGGCGAGATGCAGTCCTCACCCAGGGGTACGCCACGGGTTTCGGCGATTTCCTGGGTAACCTTGTGCTTGGGCAAAATACCGCCGTGGCCGGGTTTGGCACCTTGGCTCATCTTGATTTCGATCATGCGCACCTGCGGGCTGCTGGCCTGGGTGGCAAACCGTTGCGGGTCGAAGCGCCCGTCCGGGGTGCGGCAACCGAAGTAGCCACTGCCCAGTTCCCATACCAGGTCGCCACCGTGTTCGCGGTGGTAGGGGCTGATGCTGCCTTCGCCGGTGTCGTGGTGGAAGTTGCCCAGTTTGGCGCCCTGGTTCAGGGCGCGGATGGCATTGGCGCTGAGCGAGCCGAAGCTCATGGCCGAAATGTTGAAAATGGACGCTGAATAGGGCTGGGTGCACTGGGGGCCGCCGATGTCGATGCGAAAGCTCGCCGGGTCAGCCAGGGGGGCGGGGCGCATGGAATGGCCGATGAACTCGAAGCCCGATGCGTACACGTCGATCAGCGTGCCGAACGGTTTGTCCGACGCTTCGTTCTTCGCACGCGAATACACCAGCGACCGCTGTGCGCGGGAAAACGGCAGGGCGTCGCTGTCGGCTTCCAGCAGGTACTGGCGGATCTCCGGGCGTATGCCTTCCACCAGGTAACGGATGTTGCCCAGGATCGGATAGTTGCGGCGCACCGCATGACGCTTCTGCAGCAGGTCGAACAGCCCGATCAGGCTGAGCACCGCCGTGGTGAGTGTGAAGGGCCACAACCATTCGTGGTGAATGAATGGCAGGCTGGCCAGGGTGAACAGTACGCAGGCGGCAAACACGGCATAGCGGCTGAGAAGTGACAGGCTCATACAGGGTCCTTGTGATGGCGCGGTCAGGCTCAGGGCCTGGGTTCAGCACCGACCATAGCCAACTTGCCCGCCGCTGCAAAGGGCATGTCGCGCAGCAGCAACTGCCGCCAGCCTTCCTGCTGCGCTGCCGGCGCGTCGACCAGGCAGGTGTAGCGCTTGCCCACACGTACCGCCACGGGCACACCGTCGCGGTACAAAAGCCGGTTGCCGCCCACGGCAGGCACCTTGGCGCCGGGCAGCAGCGACCCGATCAGGTTCAGCGGATCACTGGCGCTCACCACCTGCAACGTGCCCTGGGCCTCGCGCCGCCGTACCTGGCGCAGCACTGCCACTGCCTCGGGCAGGGCAAACTGTTCGCCCGCCAGCCCGGCGATAAAACGCCCGCCACGGATCTCGCCACGTGCCTCCAGGCGGTGATAGCAACGCAGCAACTCACGCCAGGGCGGCAGCACATCGCTTTCGCGCTCCAGCAGCCGCCAGCAGATCACCCCATAGCGTTGCAGCAGGGCGCGCGCAATGCTCTCCAGGCGTTGCTGCTGATCGGGCAGGGCATCGCTTCGGCGCAGCAGTGCCCAGCGCCCGGCATAGGCCATGCTGGTAGAAACTGGCACGTGGCCGAAACGGGGGCGTCGAGTGCTGCGCCTGGCGGTGGGGGTGATAAGGCTGCGCAGGCCGGTGAAGCTGTCAGCGCCCACCAGGCCGGCCCCTACCAGTTCCTGCAGCGCTGCTTCCAGCTCGCTGGGCAGGAGGCGCGCCTCTTGGCTGAGTTCATCGAAAAACAGTGCGCCGTGGGCTTTCAGTGCACCATGCACCTTCTGCGCCCGTAGCCCCAGGTCATCGACGGCGACGGTGGGCGCAAGACTGCGCCAGGTGTTCACCTGCTCGCGCGGAAGCAATACCAACGGCGTGCTGGCAAGGGTGCTGCCCGACACCGTCGCGGCCAACCGGCTCCAGGCAAACTGGCCGCTGCGGCAGGCATCGTCGAGCCAGTGCGGGGTGTAATCCTGGATGCGGGCGGGCAGCACATCGGCTTCCCAGGCTGCGGCGGCACTGGGGAACCCCTGCAGTTGAGCCAGTACCTGGGTGACTGCCAACGGGCCGCGCAGGCGCTGTTCCGGTGCCAGGTGCTGCCAGTCGAACAGAAAGCGCATGAAGTCCTGCAGGCTGACCGGTTCTATTTCCCGCCGCAGGCGCTTGACCGTGTAGCGGTGGATACGGGCCAGCAGGTGTCGTTCGCACCACTGCATGTCATCGGCACCTGGGCTGAAATGCCCACGCAGCACATAGCCATCGTTCTCCAGGCGGGCCAACGCCTGCTCCATGTCGCCCGCCGGCTTGCCCAGCGGCGCTGCCAGTTGCGCTGCGGTGCTCGGGCCGTGGCCGCTCAAGCGGGCGCGCAGCAGTTCGCTGAGTGCCTGCTCCGGTGCTACCGGTTCATCGAAACCCGGCAGCGCACCGGGTGCAGGAGTGGGTTGGCAGTCTGGGTAGACCGCTCGCAACAGGGCCAGCCGCTCGCGGGCCAACCACAGTGATTGACCTTCCAGATATAGGGCGCGCCCGGCTTTGGCCAGCTGTGCCAGCAGTGCGCGCCAGCGGGGCTCAGCCTGGGCTTCATCGCGGTGAATGGCACCCAGGCTCATTAGCGCCTCGTGCATTTCATCGGCATTGCCTGGCTGCGGCCAGGCCTCGGCGGCGACGGCGGCGATGGCATCGGCGTCCAGCGCGCCCAGGTCGTGCGCGCTGGTCACATCGCTCCAGCGCCGGTTGAGCACGGCCTGGGTGCGTCGCTCCTCCAGTGGAGCGTCATCCAGAAACGCGTAGGGCCGGGCATTGAGGATGGCCGCTGCCAACGGTGACGGGGCGGGCAAGTCGCAGCTCAACAGGCGCACGGCGCCTTGCTCCATGCGCTGCAACAGCGCCAGCCAGCCGTCACTGTCCATGGCTTCGTGCAGGCAGTCGTCCAGGGTTTGCTCGACCAGTGGGTGGTCAGGCACCTGCCGCTCACCGGCCAGGTTTTCCAGGCAGGCGAGCTGATCGGGGAACACGGCCGCGATCAAGTCCTCGCTTTTCATGCGCTGGACCTGCGGCGCCACCTTGCGCCCGCCCGCAAAGCGCGGCAGCGCCATGGCCACCCCCGCATTCCAGCGCCAGCGCACGCCGAACAGCGGGGCATCAAGCACGGCCTGCACCAGCAGTTGCTCTGCACTGCGGCTGTTGAGGTAGCGCCATACATCGGCCAACTCGAAACTGTGGCCGGCAGACAGCGACAGCACAATGGCGTCCTCGCTGGCGGCAGCCTGCAGTTCGAAGTTGAAAGTGCGGCAGAACCGCTTGCGCAGCGCCAATCCCCAGGCCCGGTTGATGCGGCTGCCGTAGGGCGAGTGGATGATCAGTTGGGTGCCGCCAGACTCGTCGAAGAAGCGCTCCATGATCAGCGTGTCGCGCGATGGCAACGCCCCGAGCACGTCCCAGGTACGGCCCAGGTAATCCAGTAACTGCTGCGCACAGGCCTCAGCCAGTTCGAAGGTGTGTTGCAGCCACGGCTGTACAACGAGCGTATCACCTTCAGCACGCTGTAATTGCTCGTCGATCTGCCCTTGCAGCCTGGCCACCGCTGCGGACAGTTCGTTGCTGCGCCCCGGCGCTTCGCCCAGCCAGAACGGAATGGTCGGCGGCAGGCCATGGGCATCTTCCACCCTCACACGCCCGGCCTCGACCCGCAGGATGCGGTACGACGCATTGCCCAGCTGGAAGATATCGCCGGCGATGCTCTCGACCGCAAAGTCTTCGTTGACGCTGCCGATGTTCAGCGCCTGGGGTTCGAGCAGCACCGCATAGTCAGCGTTATCGGGGATGGTGCCGCCGCTGGTCAGTGCAGTCAGCTGGCTGCCGCGCCGCCCCCGCAGCATGCCGCTGACCGCGTCACGGTGCAGGTAGGCACTGCGTACCCCCTGGCGACCGTTGTAGCCCTCGGCCAGCATGCGCAACAGCGCTTGATAGTGGTCGTGGTCAAGGGTGGCGAACGGCATCGCCTGGCGCAGGCAGTCGAACAGGGCCTGCTCATGCCACGCCTGGTTGCTGACTTCGGCAACGATCTGCTGGGCCACCACGTCCAGCGGCGCACGGGGCACATGCAGCTCGTCCAATTCGCCCCGGCGCACGCAGTCGAGCAGGGCTACGCATTCAATCAGGTCGTCGCGCGAAGTCGCGAACAGGCGGCCCTTGGGTACGCCGTCCACCTGGTGGCCCGCACGGCCAACGCGCTGCAGAAACGCGGCGATCGAGCCCGGTGAGGCGATCTGGCAGACCAGGTCGATGTCGCCGATGTCGATGCCCAGTTCCAGCGAGGCAGTGGCGACCAGTACTTGCAGTTGGCCAGCCTTGAGGCGCTGTTCGGCGTCCAGGCGCAGCTCCTTGGACAAGCTGCCATGGTGGGCGGCCACTGCATCCTTGCCCAGCCGGTCGCTGAGGTGGCGGGTGATGCGCTCTGCCAGCCGGCGGGTGTTGACGAACACCAGCGTGGTGCGGTGCTCGCGGGCCAGCGCAGCGAGGCGATCATAGACCAGGCCCCAGGTATCGTTAGCCAGCACGGCACCCAACGGTACCGGCGGGATCTCGATGGCCAGGTCGCGCTGGCGCGCATGGCCCACATCGACAATGGCGCAAGTCCGCTGGCTGCCCACCAGAAATTGCGCCACCCGTTCAACCGGGCGCTGGGTGGCGGACAGGCCGATGCGGCGCAAGGGGCGGTTGCACAGGGCCTGCAGGCGTTCCAGGGTAAGCGCCAGGTGGCACCCGCGCTTGTTGCCGGCCAGGGCGTGGATTTCGTCGACAATCACCGTGTGCACGCTACGCAGCCCCTCGCGGCCCGATGCCGACCCCATCAGCACGTACAGCGATTCGGGGGTGGTCACCAGAATGTGCGGTGCCTGTCGGCGCATGGCCGCGCGCGCTTTCTGCGGGGTATCGCCGGTGCGTACCGCCGTGGTGATGTGCGGCGGTTGCAGGCCTTGATCTTCCAGCGCCTGGCGGATGCCTTCCAGGGGCATCTGCAGGTTCAGGCGAATATCGTTGGACAGCGCCTTGAGGGGCGACACGTACACCACCTGGGTACGGGCAGGCAGTTGGCCCTGGTGTTCCAGCCCCTCGCGAAACAGCCCGTCGAGCACCGCCAGAAACGCACTCAAGGTCTTGCCCGAGCCGGTGGGGGCTGCGAGCAGGGTCGACTGCCCGGCGTGGATCAGCGGCCAGGCCTGGGCCTGGGCGCCAGTGACCGTGGCGAACTGGCGACGGAACCAGGTGGCGACAGCCGGGTGGAACAGCTCGAGCGCGGGGTGTTGATGGGCGGGCAGGTTCATAGCGTGGTTATGGCGGGTCGACGGTCGCTTGGCAAGTAGCCGTTCGTCTGCCCAGCCGGCCTTGTATGGCTCGGTCACCCATGGGATGCTCCCCCGCCATTTCCACGGAGCCTACCCGCATGCCCAACGTGATCCGCATCGCCGCCGCCCTGCTCATCGACCCCCAGGGCCGTACCTTGCTGGTGCGCAAACGGGGCACGGAGGCATTCATGCAACCCGGTGGCAAGATCGATGCCGGTGAGACGCCGGTGCAGGCGCTGGTGCGTGAACTGTTCGAGGAACTGGGCCTGCGCATCGACCCTTCCCAGGCCCTGCACCTGGGCAGGTTCAGCGCACCGGCGGCCAACGAGCCGGGTTTCGAGGTGCAGGCGGAGCTGTTTCGGGTCGATAGCGCCGCACCGGTAGCGCCGGCCGCCGAAATCGAAGAAGTGGTCTGGCTGGGCGCCGATCAGGCCCCGGCCATGGCGTTGGCGCCGCTGACCCGGGAACTGATCCTGCCACTGTACCGTCAGGCGGTCAGCGCACCGCGCTGACGCCGTCCAGGGTGGCGAACGAGGTGTCCTTGGCCGTCAGCAAAAAGTCGCGCATGTAGGGCGCATCGAGCATATCGGTGCGCACTGCGGCGTACAGCGTGGCGAACAGGCCTTTTTCGCCCAGCCGCTTGCCCTTTACGTAGCCCCGCGAGCTGTACTCGTGCAGCGCCCAGTGCGGCATACCGCAGACACCGCGGCCGCTGGCCACCAACTGCATCATCATGACCGTCAGCTCTGAGGTGCGCACGGCGGCCGGCTCGATGTCTGCCGGTTCCAGGAACCGGGTAAAGATATCCAGGCGGTCACGCTCGACCGGGTAGGTGATCAAGGTCTGGTCGGTGAGGTCGTGTGGCACGATGTAGGGCTTGCTGGCCAGCGGGTGCTGGTTGGCAACCGCCAGCATGGCTTCGTAGGTGAACAGGGGCACGTAGGTGATACCGGCCAGGTCCAGTGGGTCGGAGGTGACGACCAGGTCCAGGTCGCCCCGTGCCAAAGCCGGCAGGGGCGCGAAGGCAAAACCCGACGCCAGGTCCAGCTCCACCTCGGGCCAGGCATCGCGAAACTGGTCGATGGTAGGCATCAGCCACTGGAAGCAGCTGTGGCATTCGATGGCCATGTGCAGGCGCCCGGCCGTGCCGCCTGCCAGGCGTGCGATGTCTCGTTCCGCACCGCGCAGCAGTGGCAGGGTGGCATCGGCCAGTTGCAGCAGGCGCAGCCCGGCGCTGGTGAAGCGGATGGGCTTGGTCTTGCGCACGAACAGTGCCATCCCCAGGCGCTCTTCAAGCTCCTTGAACTGGTGCGACAACGCCGACTGCGTCAGGTGCAGCCGCTCGGCGGCCTCTACCAGGCTGTCAGATTCGCGCAGGGCATGAAGGGTTTTCAGGTGACGGATCTCCAGCACACATAACTCCGGTGTATGGATTAAAAGGGGCGGGCAATGGAGTTGAGTTTCCCTCATGTTACTCCCTGTGTCGACTGCTCACAGGTGCTACCGTTTGGCACTGGTCATGAAACTGTCACTGAACTGTGGCAGCGCGCCGCTACGAAATTCATCAGACTCGCGCTTCAGTGGGGATTTGCATTCTGGTGTTTCTTTCATGCGGGCTTTCTGGGTTTTTCTTCTCTTCGTTTTCAGTGTTCCTGCCAGCTTTGCCGCACCGCGTTGTGACGCACAGGTGCCGGTGCAGCGCGCCGAGCTGGGCGCGGTCAGCGTGGTCTATCAGAGTGTTGGGGCACCCCGTGACCCGGCCTTGCTGTTGGTCATGGGCCTGGGCGGGCAACTGATTCATTGGCCCGATGACGTGGTCGAGGCGTTGTGCCGCCAAGGTTTTCGGGTAATTCGGTATGACAACCGTGACGTTGGCCTGTCGCGCTGGAACCAGCTACCGCCGTCGGCAAACCTGACGGTAGAACTGTTGCGCTACAAACTGGGCCTGCCGGTGGCCGCGCCCTATACGCTGACCGATATGGCGGATGACGGCTTGCGCCTGATGGACGCCCTGGGTGTGCGGGAGTTTCATGTGCTGGGTGTGAGCATGGGCGGCATGATCGCCCAGCACCTGGCTGCGATGGCCCCCGAGCGTGTACGCAGCCTGACGCTGGTCATGTCCAGCTCGGGCGCCGCCGGGCTGCCGGGGCCCGACCCAGCGCTGGTGCAGTTGTTGGCCCGGCGCAGCGCGCCAAGTCGGGAAGTGGCCATTGAACAACAGGCTGACCTGTTGGCGGCGCTGGGTAGCCCCGAGGTACGTGACGACCGTGCCGTGCTGTTGCACCAGGCCGCGCTGGCCTATGACCGTGCATTCAACCCGGACGGGGCCAAGCGCCAGATCATGGCAATACTGGCCGAGCCGAGCCGCGTGGAATTACTGAACCGGCTTCGGGTACCAACGCTGGTGGTGCATGGTACGGCTGACCGGCTGTTGCCGGTGATGCATGGCGTGCACCTGGCGGCGCACATACAGGGCAGCCAGTTGCGCCTTATTCCCGGGCTGGCACACCGCTTTCAGGAGCCCTTCAAGGCGCCGCTACTGGGTGCGGTACTGCCGTATCTGCGAGCGCACCGTCAGGATGTGACGCATATCGCCGGGTTGTGAACCCGGTAAGAGGCGGTCGTCGGCCATGTTCAGTGCATGCGCACCCACAGCGTGACCAGTACCGTAGCGGCCATCAGCCAGGCCACGGTCGCCAGTGCCAGCGAGGCTTCCAGCCGCAGCCGGTCGACCAGTACATACAAGGTGGCCAGGTACACGAAATACGGAATGATCGACCACATGCCAAACAGGATGGTGGTCTTGAGGTCGGCGATGCTGCGGCCTTTGCCCACGATGTAATGGGCAATCAGGGCAAAGGTCGGAAACAGCGGTACCAACCCGGCAATGTAGTAATTACGGGTTTTCGACAGCATTGCCAGCAGCACGACCACACCAGCCCCCAGCGCAGCTTTGAATACCAGGTCCACGTTGTATTTCCTGATCGGGTTGAAGGTCAGCCGAGGCCGTATTTTTTCACTTTGTCGAACAGCGTGGTCTTTGCCATGCCCAGCTCCTGGCTGGCCTGGCTCAGGTTGCCCCCGGTGCGTTGCAGGGCATCGCTGAGCAGGTTGCGTTCGAACGCCTCCACCGCCTCGGCAAAACCCAGGCCCTGGCTGGCGCCACCGCTCGGGCCCTTCTTGAATGCCGGAAGCCCCAGCGCGTACCGCTCCGCCACGTTGCGCAGCTCCCGCACATTGCCCGGCCAGTCATGGGACATCAAGCGTGACAGGGTCTGGCTGTCCAGTGCGGGTGTTTCGCGGTCGAAGCGCAGTGCCGATTGATGGAGGAAGTGCTCGAACAACTGCAGGATGTCCTCACGGCGCTCACGCAAGGGTGGCAGCTCGAGGGTCACCACGTTCAGCCGGTAGTACAGGTCGCTGCGAAATTGCCCGCTCTGCCCCAATGTGTCGAGGTCGGCCTTGGTGGCGGCGATTACCCGGCAATCCACGGCAATGCTCTGGTTCGACCCCAGCCGCTCCAGGGTGCGCTCCTGCAACACGCGCAGCAGTTTGATCTGCAAATTGATCGGCATGCTCTCCACTTCATCGAGGAACAGCGTGCCGCCATTGGCGTGTTCGATTTTGCCGATGCGGCGTTTGCCGGCACCGGTGAAGGCATTGGCCTCATGGCCGAAGATCTCGCTTTCGAACAAGTTCTCCGGCAGGCCTCCACAGTTCAGGGCGACGAACGGCTGGCCCTGGCGGCGGCTGAAATCGTGCAGGCAGCGGGCGACCAGCTCTTTGCCAGTGCCCGTTTCGCCCTCGATCAGTACATTTGCCGAGGTGTCGGCGACGTTGGCGATCAGCTCGCGCAGGTGCTCCATGGCCGGCGAGCGGCCAATGATGCGGCCCTCCAGGCTGCTTTGCCCGGCGAGTTGGCGGCGCAAGGCCGACACCTCGCGGGACAGGCCGCGCTGCTCCAGCGCGCGGCGTACCACGCCCACCAGCCGCTCCGGTGAAAAAGGTTTTTCCATGAAGTCATAGGCGCCATTGCGCATGGCGCCGACAGCCATGTCGATATCGCCGTGCCCGGTGATCAGCACCACGGGCAGGCTGCGGTCGCGTGCTTTCAGGCGGTTGAGCAATTCCAGGCCATCGATGCCCGGTAGGCGGATGTCACTGACCACAATGCCGGCAAAGTCATCACCGATGCGCTCCAGTGCCTGCTCGGCGCTGCCCACACCCTCGCAGGCGATGTCCTCCAGCGCCAGGGCCTGTTGGCAGCCAAGCAGCACATGCGGGTCGTCTTCGACGATCAGGACGGAAAGAGGTGCTGGGTTCATGTGTGCTCTGCCAATTCGCTGGGGGGAGAAGCCAGTGGCAGGATCAGCACGAATGCCGTGCCGCCAGTGGCGGGGTGCTCGACGTTGAGGCTGCCTTTGGCCGCGGCGGCAAGGCTCGCTGATAAGGTCAGGCCCAGGCCCAGGCCATGTTCGCCTGGTTTTGTGGTGAAGAAAGGTTCGAACAGGTGCTTGCGGGCTTCGGCGTCGATGCCGTGGCCATTGTCACGCACCTGCAGGCGGTATTTGTCGCCCTGCAGTTCACCGTCCAGCCACAGCGCCGGCAGCGGCTGGGCGGCCATTGCATCCAGGGCATTGCCAATCAGGTTCACCAGAATCTGCTCAAGGCGGGTCTGGTCGATCGCCAGCAGCGTATCCTCGAACTGCCGATGCAACTGCAAGTGGCAACTGCTGATGCGGTCGGCCAGCACTTGCAGGCTGGCATCGACGGCGCTGGCCAGGGACGCGGGGCCATTGTCATCGGCGCGCCGGGCGAACGAGCGCAGGCTGGCAGTAATGCGCCCCATGCGGTCGACCAGGTCATTGATGGTGCGCAAGTTGGCACTGGCAGTTTCCAGCGCGCCGCGTTCGATGAAGCGCACCGTATTGCCAGACAACGTGCGCAGCGCTGCCAGGGGCTGGTTGAGCTCGTGGGCGATGCTGGTGGACATCTGCCCGATCGCCGCCAGCTTGCCGGCCTGCACCAGTTCGTCCTGGGCATGGCGCAGGGTCTGTTCGGCGTGCCGGCGTTCGCGTATCTGCCCCTTGAGGCGCTCGTTGCTGGCGCGCAGGTCGGCGGTGCGTTCGGCGATGCGCCGTTCCAGCTGGCTGTTGGCTTCTTCAAGCGCCTCGCGGGCGGCCAGGCGGGTGGCGATGACCTTGCGCCGTTCGTTCCAGGCGATGCCCAGAATGGCCAGCAGGGCGAACGCGACAGCCACCAGTATGCCCTGCACCATGGACTCGCGGCGCAGGTCCTGCAAAGGGGTCAACAGGGTGAAGTGCCAGGGGGTGTCCGCCAGGCGCCTTGTCTGGGCCAGGTATGCCACTTCGTGAGGCTTGCCCTGAGCGGTTTCGCTGTTGGCTGGGAAGGTGAGTTTTTCTACGCCGTCGGCCAGCGTTTCACGGCCCAGCGGTTGCAGCTCGTTCAGCGGCCACCAGTAATATTGCAGGCTGCGGGCCAGGCGCTCCTTGATCTGGGGCGTCAGTGGGCGCACCGACTTCAAGCGCCGCGCCGGGTCGCTGGACAAAATGATGATGCCGTTCTCGTCACTGACGAACGCCTCCAGGCGGGCCCGTTGCCAGCGTTCTTCGAGGGTATCCAGGCGCACCTTGATCACGGCCACGCCAATGACCTTGCCGTGCTCTTCCAGGCCATGGGCCAGGTAGTAGCCGGCTTCACCGGTGGTGCTGCCAATGCCATAGAAGCGCCCGGGTTCACCGCGCACGGCAGTCTGGAAGTAGGCGCGGAACGACAGGTCTTCGCCAAGGAACGAGTCGGCGTCGCGCCAGTTGCTGGTGGCCTGTACCCGGCCATTGGTGTCCAGGACGAAGATCGCGCGGCTGCGGCTACGCCGGTTCAGGCCTTCGAGGTACTCGTTGACGGTTTGCCGCGATTCGCCGTCAGGGTCGGTCAGCAGGTGCGACACGCTGTCTTCCAGCTCCAGCAGGCTCGGCAGGTAGGTGTACTTGCTGATCTCGCTTTCCACGGTGCGCGCATGCAGCTCCAGCTGGCGCTCGCCGGTTTCGCTGAGGGTGCGGATGCCGTTGTTTTCGCTGATCACAAAACCAGCCATCCCCAGGCCGACCATCAGCAGGATGATCAGGGGCGGCAGCAGCAATTGACGAAGAAGACGGGCGTTCACGGCAGGCTTGGCAGGGAGAAGAAGCGAGGGGTCGCATTTCATCACAGTGGCCCTGTCACGGCCAGCACCGCTGCCCGAATGCGCAGCGGTGCCGGCCGGTTCGATGGGGCAAAATCAGTGTTGCAGGATCTTGCTGAGGAAGTGCTGGGTACGTTCGTGGCGGCCGCTTGGGTTACCGAAGAAGTCTTCCTTCTGACAATCCTCGATGATGTGGCCTTTGTCCATGAAGATGACGCGGTTGGCCACTTTGCGGGCGAAGCCCATTTCGTGGGTCACGCACATCATGGTCATGCCTTCGTGGGCCAGCTCCACCATCACATCCAGCACTTCGTTGACCATTTCTGGGTCCAGTGCGGAGGTCGGTTCGTCGAACAGCATGACGATCGGGTCCATCGACAGCGCACGGGCGATGGCTACACGCTGCTGCTGGCCACCAGACAACTGCCCCGGGTGCTTCTTGGCGTGGGCGCTCAGGCCAACGCGCTCGAGCAGCGCCAGGCCCTTCTTGGTGGCCTCCGCCTCACTGCGGCCCAGTACCTTGCGCTGGGCAATGGTGAGGTTTTCAGTGATGGTCAGGTGTGGGAACAGCTCGAAGTGCTGGAACACCATGCCCACCCGGGAGCGCAGCTTGGGCAGGTTGGTCTTGGCGTCGGCGATTGAAGTGCCATCCACCACGATGTCGCCCTTCTGGAACGGCTCCAGGGCGTTGACGCACTTGATCAGGGTGGACTTGCCCGAGCCGGACGGCCCGCAGACCACGACCACTTCACCTTTCTTGACGTCGGTGCTGCAGTCGGTCAGTACCTGGAAGTCCCCGTACCACTTGTTGACGTTCTTGATGGAAATCATACGGTGATCCTTTTTTGCAGGCGCTTGACCAGCCACGAAGCGGAGAAGCTGATGATGAAGTACACGACACCGGCGAAGATCAGGAACTCATGGGAGCGCCCGATGATGTCGCCGTTGGAGCGTGCCGAGTTGAGGAAGTCCACCAGGCCCACGGTGTAGACCAGCGAGGTGTCCTGGAACAGGATGATGCTCTGTTGCAGCAGCAGCGGGGTCATCTTGCGAAACGCCTGGGGCAGGATGATCAGGCGCATGGTCTGGCTGTAGGTCATGCCAAGCGCCTGCGCGGCGCCCATCTGGCCCTTGGAGATCGACTGCACGCCAGCCCGGACGATTTCACAGAAGTACGCGGCCTCGAACATCATGAAGGCGACCACGCAGGAGGTGAATGCACCGATCGGGGTGTCTTCGCCGGTGATCCAGCGCAGCACGAACGGTACCGCCAGGTAGAACCAGGTGATCACCAGCAGCAGCGGGATGGAGCGGAAGTAGTTGACGTAGGCCCCGGCCACGTTGGCCAGCAGCTTGTTGGACGACAGGCGCATCAGGGCCAGCAGGGTGCCCAGCACGATACCGCCTACAACGCCCATGACCATCAGTTCGAGGGTCATGACCATGCCGTCCCACAGGGCAGGCAGGGCAGGGATGATGCCGCTGAAATCCATGTCCATTTATTTACCCCCCACGGAGATCAGGCCAGGCACGGCGACTTTTTTCTCGACCAGACGCATCAGCAGCATCAGGCCCATGTTCAAGGTGAAGTAGATCAGGGTGGCCAGGGTGAACGCTTCGAACAGGTTGGCCGAGAATTCGGCGGTTTGCTTGGTCTGCGCCAGCAGCTCCATCAGGCCGATCAGCGAGGCCACGGAAGAGTTCTTGAACACGTTCAGGAATTCCGAGGTGAGCGGCGGGATGATGATGCGGTAGGCCTGGGGCAGCAACACATTGGTGTAGATCTGCGACAGGCTGAAACCCATGGCCCGGGCTGCGGACTCCTGGCCCCGTGGCAACGCCTGAATGCCCGTGCGAACCTGCTCGCACACCCGCGCGGCGGTGAACAGGCCCAGGCACACGATCACGCTGATGAGCGCGGAGGTGGTCGGGTTAAGGTCCTGCTTGAACCATTCCTGCAAGCCCTCGGGCAGCAGGTCGGGTACCAGGAAGTACCAGATGAACAGCTGCACCAGCAAAGGCACATTGCGGAACAGCTCGACATAGGCGGTGGCAATGCCGGACACCAGGCGGTTCGGCACGGTACGCATGACACCCAGCACCGACCCCAGCAGCAAGGCGATGATCCAGGCAGAAATGGCGATGGCGATGGTCCACCCCAGGCCGGTGATGTACCAGTCCAGGTAGGTTTCGCTGCCCACGCCGGTGGACTTGAAGAATACGCCCCAGTCCCAGTTGTAATTCATCGGGATTTCCCCTCAGACGGTTGTTTCACGGGCACCTTCCAGCATCCGAGAGCGCGGGGCCCTCGGATGAAAGGTTAGACACTAACGGGGGGCCTGCAGGTTTAATTGGCGCTGTGCAGCGCTGCAGGCCCCAGGCTGGGGGTCAGGACTGTTTGTCGTCGGCCGCTTTGTCAGTAGGCTCGGCGATCAGTTTTTTCAGCTCATCGCTCATCTTGAACTGCAGGTTCAGGCCCTTTGGCGGGATCGGCTGCTGGAACCACTTTTCGTAGCTCTTGTTGACTTCGCCCGACTTGAAGTAGCCCACGATGGCGTCATCGACTGCTTTCTTGAAAGCTGCGTCATCCTTGCGCACCATGCAACCGTAGATTTCGTACGACTGCGGGGTGCCGGTGATGACCCAGTCCGATGGTTTGCGCGCTTTGGCCATTTCACCTGCCAGCAGGGCGTCGTCCATCATGAATGCCACCGCACGGCCGCTTTCGAGCATGTTGAAGGCTTCACCGTGGTCCTTGGCGGAAATCACGTTCATCTTCATTTGCTTGTCGGCGTTCATGGCCTTGAGCAGGCGCTCGGACGTGGTGCCGGCGGTGGTCACCACGTTCTTGCCCGCCAAGTCCGGGAAGTCTTTGTACGCAGGTTGACCGTCTTTCACCTTGGTCAGCAGGCGCGTGCCCACTTCGAAGATGCCCACGGTGAAGCCGACTTGCTGCTGGCGTTCGACGTTGTTGGTGGTGGAGCCGCATTCCAGGTCGACGGTGCCGTTCTGCACCAGCGGAATACGGGTCTGGGAGGTGACCAGGTTGTACTTGACCTTGATGTCCGTACCCAGTTGCTTTTTCAGGGCATCGACAACGGCCAGCTGGATGTCATGGGAATAGCCCACCGGCTCGGGCTTGCCAGCCAGGTAGGAAAACGGGATGGAGGAGTCGCGGTGGCCCAGGGTGATGGTGCCCGAATCCTTGATCTTCTTCAGGGTGCCGGTCAGCTCCTCAGCCATGGCTGGCGAAGCGATCACAGCGGCCGCGATGGCGGCGCCCAGCAATTGACGAACGATACGCATCAAATTTTCCTCGACGTGTTTGTTTTTTTTATGGAGCCGTTGGCGGACTCTTTCGTTCAACGAATACAGCAGCTGCGCGTGCATCCGGTGAACAGAACAGAGCATGAGTCGTGCCAAGCCCCCCAACCGATGGTAGCCCCGCGAAAACGCTGGGCGTAACCCCCATAGGCAGGTTTTCTGCTGATAAAGGTTGATCGGTAATTCGAATGGTTACCCCGTTTTGCGTTCGGTAACCCGAACGAATGCCTGGGTGTCATGCGTGTTCAGTACCCAGCCATAAGTAACACCTGGTGGTGACAACTGCATGTTGTGCTCGGCGTTTTTCTGCGAGGAGCTTACGCCGTGGCCGTTACCCCTATCCCTTCCGACTCTGTCGATGCCCTGGTGGCGCGCCAATTGCCCTCGTGGCTGCGCGGTGTCGATATCGACCTGCTACTCACCTTCCAACGTGCACTGCGTTACCAGCAGGCTGCAGCGGATACCGTGCGCAAACGGCTCGACGGCCTGCCGGGGCTGGACGCCTTTGCCCGTCCGCTGCTGGAGGCGGCCCTGGGCGCACAGGGGCTGACCGGGATTGATGTACTGGCTGCCCGCGTGGTCATCGAGCAGAAAGTGGCGTTGCCCAGTGCGGCTCCACGCCTGCATGAGCCCCTGCAGACGCTGCACAGTAACCAGTCACTGCTGGCGGCCGCGCTGCACAACTTTCACGAAAGTGAAACCTTTGCCGCGTTGCACCGCCGTGCGCATCTGCTCGATGCCCAGGGCCAGGTGCTGGCGCTGCCCTTCGAGACGTTCGCACGCCTGTGCCGGCAGCTTGACCTGGGTGGCCAGTATCAGCAACTGCTGCGGGCGCGGTTGTTCCCTAAAAGCCGCCCCCCCGCCTCTGCAGACTTCGCTCAGGCGGCGGTCCGCCGGTCATTCGAAGAGCATCAGCGGGCCGACTTGGAGGTTGCCGTGCGAATGGCCAGGATCAAGGGCCAGCTGGATGAAGCGCCATACCTGCGTTTGCTACCGCTGATCGCCCGGCAACCAGTCACTGCAGCGGGGCCAGGGACTGTGATACCGCGCCAGTTGTACCTGCTGGGCAAGTGTGTGGAAGGGGGGCTGGTGCTGGAGCTGCGCGAAACGGCCGAAGGCCCTCTGCAGAACCTGGTCTGCTGGCTGCCGGCAGACCCGGTGCGGGCGATAACCCAGCACACCTGCTGGGACGCGTTGTTCGATGATATGGGCGTGCGCCTGCGCAAGCCAGGGTATGCCCGCTATTTCGCGCGCTTCATTACCGAGCGGGACCGACCTGCATTCACCACCCAGTTGGAGCGCTTGATCAAGACGGGCAACACCCACCGGCCGCTTGAACTCGACGGGCGGCACTTTGCAATCGAGGAGCCCGTCTTCGCCTACTTGCGGGGGCGGCTGATGCAGAAAATGCTGGACGATGCCCGTGTGCTGGCTGTGCCTACCGTGGATCAGACCATTATGGAGCGGCATCAGCGCCTCGAAGCCCTTAAAGGCGCAGGGCTTGAGCTCATCAACCTGGCCGCGCTGTTCATCCCTGGGCTGGGCGAAGCGATGGTAGTCGCGGCGGCTGCTGACATCGCCGGTGAGGTATATGGCGGCTACGCAGCCTGGCGGCTTGGCGATCGGCAAGGGGCGCTGGACCACCTGTTCAATGTGGCGCAGACCTTTGCCATCGGCGCCTTGCAGGGGGTGGGCCAGGCTGGCGCGGTGTACGCCCTCCAGCGCTTTGGCTTCGTTGATGCCCTGACCCCGGTGCACGAAGACCAGTGCCGTTTCCGCTTGCGACAGCTGCCCGAATCGCCCCATTACCTGGATAATGCAGGCGCCCTGGTTCGCAGGTTTGGGGGTGCACTGGCCGATACCTCCGACGATGCCGCCAACGCGTTGCTGCACATTACCGGCCTGACCTGCGAGGGGTTGAGGGGCCTGCACCTGCAGGGCGAGCCGGCGCCCGCCCGGTTGCTTGATGCCCATGCACGCGATGAGCTTCATTCCCTCGAACCTTTGCTGCGACCGGCCGCCGTTGAGCGTGCCCTGATGGCGCAGACGCAGGCGCCCAGCCCAGCGGCTGCACAGTTGATGCACACCTTCACCGGGCTGACGGTACAGGTTGCCGAAGAGATCCTGCACCATGCCACGGGCGAGCAAGTTGCCGTGCTAGGCAGCGGCAAGGTACCGCTCGCCCTGGCTGAGCGGGCCCGCTGGGCTGTGCGGGAGAGCCGGCTGGACCGCGCGCTCATGGGGCTTCAACACGCTGCCGCGGTCAATGAAGACACCCTGCGCCTGGCGCTCGCGCTGCTGGACCAGATCGCCCCGTGGATGGAAAGCGTGCGTGTGGAAGTGCGCCAGGGCGAGCCGCTAGGGCGTGTGCTGGCGTGCAGAGGGGCGCCGGGTAGCCTGCCCAAGTGGGTGATTGTACGCACCAGCGAGGGCTTCCATCTTGAAGGGGGCGGTTCCCAGGTCACGGAACAGAGCTTGTTGGACTGCCTGCTGATGACGCTGGACGGCCCTCAGAAGAACGCATTTGGCGGCGCCAAAGCGACCGCGGGCGCCCTGGGGGATGGTTTGCTGCGCCAGGCGTCGGTAGACCGGGCCGCGACCGCACAGGCGATGGGGTTGGCCGCCTTTGGCGGACGCTTCAGCCCACCCCGGCGGCTGCATGACGGGCGTGTGGGTTACCCACTGAGCGGCAGGGGCGAGAGCAGCCGGCACGCCCTGCGCTGCGGTATCCGTGCCATCTACCCCATGCTCAGCGATGCTCAGCTGGATGCCTACATTCAGCGGCTTATCGATCAGGGGGTTGGCTTGTGGGACCACCTGGCTGAGCTGGAGCTGCGCCTGCACGGCTTGCGTCAGGCCTTGGAAGCGTGGACGCGTCAGCGCATCAGCTTTTTCGATGGCCGCCGCCGCCGTCGGGTCGCCACACAGATTCGACGGGCCTGGCGACGCAAGACCGGGGAGGGTGAAAGCGGGGACTGCGTGCTGCATGTAGTGGACGAACGCGTGGGCAGCCTCCCCAGTCTGCCCGCAGATATCGACTTCCAGCACGTTCGCCGCCTGACGCTACGCAACCTTGGGCTGGAGCAGATTCGCGCGGAGTTTCTGTTGCGCTTCCCGCAGTTGCACGAGCTCGACTTGCGCGAGAACCAGCTCACCCAGTTACCTGCGGGCCTCGAACTGCTCGGGCAGTTGCGCGTCCTGCGTTTGGGGCGCAATCGCATCGCATTAGGCCCCCGCACCACGGAGACCCTGGGCAGATTACCCCTGCTGGAAGTCTTGGACCTCAGTGGCAACCCGTTGGGAATGATGCCCGACTTGTCCGGTTTGCGGGGCCTGCGGGAAGTGTACTTGCGCGGTACAGGGCTGCAGGACCTGGGCGACGGTGCACAGTTGCCGTGGCGCGGGCTGGCGGACTTCCGGGAAAACCAGATCCGTGAGGTCAGCGCGCAGCTACAGACGCTGGGTGGCCGGCTGCAGCAACTGTATTTGCATGACAACCCGCTGGATGAGGTCAGCCGACGGTTGCTCAATGAAGCCAGCGGCATGGGGGACGGTGCCGGTCGTGCTTCACCGGTGCACATGATCGCTGACAACGAACTGCGTGATCGCTGGATCGGCCAGGCCACGACCGAAGTGCGCAGCCGGCGTATGCAGATCTGGGCAGATTTGATTGAAGAACGCGAGTCTGCAGACCTGTTCAGGTTTCTCGCCGATTTTGCCGAGTCTGAAGACTTCAACGAACGCGCGCATTACTACCGCGCCAGGATCTGGCGCATCCTCGAGTTGTGCAGCGAAAACACCGATGTGCGTGAGGCCGTGTTCCTGCAGGTGCAGGGCCCACAAACCTGCGATGATCGCTTGCTGTTACTGCTGAGCCAGCTCGAGCTGAGATTGCACATTGCCCTGCACACTGCGGGCATCGGCGAAGCGCAGACTGAATCTGCGCTGGTGCGCTTGGGGCGCTCACTGTACAGGCTGGATGAAGTTGACCGTATCGCTGCGGTTCATATCCGGCAGATGCGCCGGGACCCCTACGCCTTGGTGGATGATATCGAAGTCTACCTCGCCTATCGGGTAAACCTGGCCCAGCGCCTTGGCCTTCCCGTGCAACCGGCCTACATGAATTTTCCCGAGTTCAGTGGCGTCAGCAGCCGGCAAATCCGGCTGGCCGGTGACACGGTGCTGGCGGAGGAAAGCCGCGCAGCGCTCAGTGCTGCGCTGGCGCAGCGAGAATTCTGGCAGGCGTTCGTCCGCACCCGTTATCGGGAACGCTTCGAGGCGCTGGCAGCGCCCTTTCACGAGAGACTGGAGGCCTGTGAGCAACAAACAGCACAAACGGGCGAACAGGCGTATCTGGACCAGGCCGCAACCTTGATGGCTGAACTCAATGCACAGGAGCAGGCGCTGTACCTTGCCCTGGCCACCCAGGCGAACGAGCGGGGGTGAAGCAAAGGCGGCCGCTACCGAGCCGCCCGAGGGTTCAAGCTGCGTTGCTGTGCAGCTTGACCTGCTGCAGGTAGTGCGCCAGGGCCTGCTGCTCGGCCTGGGTGGTAAACAGGCCAAGCTTGGTCCGGCGCCAGAGGATGTCGTCGGCACTGACGGCCCACTCGTGTTCGCGCAGGTAATCCACCTCACGGGTAAACAACCCTGCACCAAGCGGCTGGCCCAGGTCCTGCGGCCCCTCGGCGCCCTCCAGCAGCGACCAGGCACGGCTGCCATAGGTCAGCGCCCAACGTTTGGCAATGGCCGGAGCCAGCCAGCCATGCCGGGCCAGCAATGCTTGCTCCAGTGCGTGCGGGGTGGTCATGCTTTCACCGCCTGGCAAGGTAGCACTGGCGGTCCAGCTCCCACGCATGGCAGTAAAGAAAGGCTTGAGTTCGGCCATGGCTGATTCGGCCAGCTTGCGGTAGGTGGTGAGCTTGCCGCCGAACACGGACAGCAACGGGGCTTCGCCGGCGGTGCCCGACAGGGCCAAGGTGTAGTCCCGAGTCACGGCCGATGGGTTATCCGACTCGTCGTTGCACAGTGGCCTTACCCCAGCATAAGTGCTGTAGATGTCGCTACGGCTGAGCTGGTGGTTGAAGTGGGCATTGACGACGTTCAGCAGGTAGTCGGTCTCCTGCTCGGTAATGGCGACCTTTGACGGGTCGCCGCTGTATTCCCGGTCGGTGGTGCCAATCAGCGTGAAACGGTCCAGGTAGGGGATGCAGAACACGATGCGCTTGTCTTCGTTCTGCAGAATGTAGGCCTGCTCGCCCTCGTACAGGCGGGGCACGATCAGGTGGCTGCCCTGGATCAGGCGAATGCCGTAGGGGGCATCCAGCTTGAGGTCGTTCTTGATGAACTTCGCGACCCACGGCCCTGCGGCATTCACCAGCGCCCGCGCACGCACCTTGTGCACGCTGCCGTCGGCATGCTGAACATCCACTTCCCACACACCCTCTACACGCTTGGCGCCAAGGCACAGGGTGCAGGTATGAATGTGTGCACCCTGCTCCCGGGCGGCCATGGCATTGAGTACCACCAGGCGGGCGTCGTCGACCCAGCAGTCGGCATATTCAAAGCCCCGCGTGATGGCTGGCTTCAACGGATAGCCAGGGCCAAAGCGCAGGCTGCGCGAAGCACCCAGGCGCTTGCGTTTACCCAGGTGGTCATACAGAAACAGCCCGGCGCGGATCATCCAGGCGGGGCGCAGGTGCGGGCGGTGCGGCAGTACGAAGCGCATCGGCTTGACGATGTGGGGCGCTTTGGCCAGCAACACTTCGCGCTCGGCCAAGGCCTCGCGCACCAGGCGGAATTCGTAGTGTTCCAGGTAGCGCAAGCCACCGTGAATGAGCTTGCTGCTGGCCGAAGAGGTGTGCTGTGCAAGGTCGTCCTTTTCGCAAAGGAACACCTTGAGGCCACGCCCGGCAGCGTCGGCGGCAATGCCGACACCATTGATGCCGCCGCCGATCACAACCAGGTCATAGCAGTCGGGCAGCGAGGGGCGGGTCGAATCGGGCTGGGACACGGGCAAGGCCTCCTGAAGCAGTTTGCATCGAATATGAACATTAATGTTCGTTTCCGAAAATACTAGCGTAACCGCAGCGCACCCGCCAGTGAGTCTTTATAGAAAAAACTGATCGGATTACAAGAATATGAACATTTACGAACATGCACTGCAGCGCGGCGCCGGGGAGGGTTGGCGCCACATTGGCGTGATCGCAGCACAACGGTCGGTGCTACACCACTTCGAGGCGTATCTTGTTCTGACTGAGTAGCTGGGTGAGGGCTGGGGTGGGTGGCTGGTCGGTGACCAGGCAATCCACCAGCCCGATCGAGCCCAGGCGCACCATGGCATTGCGCCCGAACTTGCTGGAATCGGCGGCCAGCACTACCTGGCGTGCGTTGGCGATGATCGCCTGGGAGACCCGCACCTCCTGGTAATCGAAGTCCAGCAGGCTGCCGTCTTCATCAATGCCGCTGATGCCCACCAGCGCAAAATCGACCTTGAACTGGTTGATGAAATCGACGCTGGCCTGGCCGACCACGCCACCGTCGCGGCGTACCGTGCCACCGGCCACCAGCACTTCGAAATCGTCCTTCGCAGCCAGAATGGATGCCACGTGCAGGTTATTGGTGATGATCTTCAGGTGGTTGTGATTGAGCAGGGCGCGTGCAATCGATTCGGTGGTTGTACCGATATTGATGAACAGTGAGGCATGGTCGGGAATCTGCCGGGCCACTGCGTCGGCGATGCGCTGCTTTTCGTCACGCATCTGGTCGGCACGCATGGCGTAGGCGGTGTTTTCGATACTGGAATCGTAGGCCGCTCCGCCGTGGTAGCGCCGCAACAGGTCGAGTTCGGCAAGCTGGTTGATGTCGCGGCGAATGGTCTGGGGGGTGACGACGAACAACTGCGCCATTTCTTCGATACTGACGTAACCGCGCTCGCGCACCAGTTCGAGGATTTGTTGTTGGCGGGGGGGCAGATTCATGGGCGGTCCTTTGGGGCTGCCTGACAAATGCTGCAATGATGCCGTAGGAAAGGGACGACAGCCAGCGGACTATCGGCAAGAGGATTCATCGAGGGTGTAGAGGGGGGGGGCCCCCCCCCCCCCCCCGGGGGGGGGGGGGGGGGGGGGGGGGGGGGGGGGGGGGGGGGGGGGGGGG